>PDQD01000007.1 GCA_002747695.1 Flavobacteriia bacterium | reverse complement strand
GAACATCATAAATAAAGATTTATGAATGTCTTAACAACCCAAGGCTAATTAGGTATTTTTTTAAGAAAAAATTTTGATATTACTGACAGGTTTAAGACATTTGCATTTAATTAATTCAAATTATATTAACATGAAAACAAAGTTTAATGGAATTTTAACGTTACTCTTAGCGTTGTCTGTGCAGTTTGTATTTGCACAAAAAACAGTTTCAGGAACTGTGACTGATGAAAGTGGCCCTCTCCCCGGGGTAAACATCATTATTAAAGGTACAACTTCCGGAACAGATACAGATTTTGATGGAAATTACTCTATAGATGTCAAACAAGGAGATGTATTGGTGTTTAGTTATGTAGGAATGGTAACTGTAGAAAAAACTGTTGGGGCAGAAAATAGAATAGATGTGACCATGAAAGCAGAAAACGTTCTTGATGAGGTTGTGATTGTAGGGTATGGTACTGCAACTAAAAAATCTTTTACAGGTTCTGTAAAAACAGTTGATTCAAAAAAGATAGAATCAAAATCGGTGTCAAACGTAGCATCCGCTCTTGTAGGTGAAGCTGCAGGTGTAACAGTGATCAACACTTCAGGACAACCTGGTACAGTCCCTACTATACGTATTAGAGGATTCGGGTCTGTTAATGGTAACCGTGATCCATTATATGTTGTTGATGGAGTTCCTTTTTCAGGTAACCTTAATACGATTAACCCTGCAGATATTGAGTCTACTAACATTCTTAAAGATGCAACTGCAACGGCTATCTATGGTTCTCGTGGTGCCAATGGTGTAGTTTTAATTAATACAAAACGTGGTAGTTCAAATACTTCGAGAATTACTGTAGAGATGAAAGCGGGTCTTAATACAGCCATTTTACCCCGTCATTCAAGAATTACTTCACCTGAAGAATATATTGAAATTTCATGGAATGCATTGTATAATAAAGGAGTTTTAACCGGTCAGAGTGATCCGGCAGCTTATGCTAGTCAAAATCTTTATGGAGATCAGGGTATAGATCCTAAATACAATGTTTGGGCTGTTGATGGGGCTGATTTAATTGACCCGACTACTGGAAAAATATATCCGGGTATAGAAAGACGTTACAATCCAGAAAATTGGGAAGACTATGGTTTCCAAGATGCTTTTAGAAATGAAACTAATATTAGTTTAAGTGGAGGTCAGAAAAATACAAAATATTTTACATCATTTGGTTATATTTCTGATCAAGGAAATATCATTAACTCAGATTTTAATAGAATTTCTGCCAGAGTAAACGTTAACCATAAGATAAAACCATGGTTATCAGGTGTGTTTAATTTGGGTTATGCTAATACAACTACAAACAACAATGGACAGTCAAATGATTCAGGAAGTATTTTCTGGTTCTCTGATAATATTCCTTCTATTTATCCTCTGTTTTTAAGAGATGAAAACGGTAATTTAATTGATGACCATATTTATGGTGGTTATGTATATGATTATGGTATTGGTAGAGGTTTTGGTGCTTTAACCAATTCTATTGCTGATGCTACATATAACAGACGTCGTGGTAAAAGAAATGCATTGGATGGAAAAATAGCTCTAAATTTAACAATATTAGAAGGCTTAACATTTGAAAACTCTTTTGGAGGACAGTTTTCTAATTATTTGTATAACAACTTAAATAATCCATATTATGGTTCTGCTGCCGAGCAAGGCGGGTCAATATTTAAATATAATTCTGAGTTTAAAACGTACACATTATTGAATTTATTGAGGTATAAGACTTCTTGGGGAGACCATAATTTTGAAGCTTTGGCAGCTCATGAGGCAACCAATTGGTTAGATATTATAAATACTGCAAGTAAAGAGAAAATGGTACATCCTGATTTAGATGACCTCAATAACTTTGTAATTGTATCTTCTCCTCCTACATCTTATACCAAAGAATGGAGAATAGAAAGTTATTTTGGTAAAGTTGATTATAATTTTATGAATAAGTACTTTTTAACAGGTTCATTAAGACGTGATGGTTCTTCAAGGTTTGTTGAAAATAAGTGGGGAACCTTTGGATCATTAGGTGCTTCTTGGGTTATCAGTGCAGAGGACTTTTTCTCTGGGGTAGAAAAATCTATAAATTATATGAAACTTAAAGCAAGTTATGGTACGGTAGGTGAACAAGCCGGTGTAGGTTTATATCCTGGTTACACATTATTTGAGGTAGGTAATCTAAATGATGAAATATCATTATCTGAAGACTTTGTGGGAAATAAAGATCTTACTTGGGAAACTTCTAAGATGCTTCAGTTCGGTCTTGAGTCAAGATTTTTTGACAGAATAGATTTTGATATAGATTACTTTATTAAAGACACCGAGAATCTGTTATTTGACAGACGTGTTGGACCATCTGTTGGTTATGCTTTGATAACAGTTAATGATGGTGAATTAAGAAATAGTGCTTTAGAATTTGATTTATCTTCAGATATCTTTAATGGAGAAAACTTTAAGTTAAATTTCTTAATCAATGGAGCATTCTTGAGAAACGAATTAACAAAAATGCCTATAGATCCTGCTACTGGTAAGGAAAAAATATTGGATATTGCTGGAGTTTATGGTAGATCAAAAGGACATTCTTTATATGACTTTTATATGAGGGAATGGGCTGGTGTAGATTCTTCTGATGGTTCTGCTATGTGGAATGTTTACTATTATGACGAGAATAATAATGGTGAAATGGATGGCGGTGAAAAGATTAGATCATTATATGAGTATCAGGTAGAAAATCCTAATCACGAAATAAGTCAAACAACTACTAAAAATTATACTGATGCAACTGAGTTATATGTGGACAAATCTGCTATACCTCTTGTTAGTGGTGGTTTAAGAATTGGTGGTAGCTATAAGAAATTTGATTTTGGAGCGCAATTCTTATATAGTTTAGGTGGTTATGCCATGGACTATAAATATCGTGGCTTAATGAGTAATAATAAAATAGGAGGAAATAACTGGAGTACAGATATAAGAGATAGATGGCAACAAGAAGGAGATGTTACTGATGTGCCCAGACTATCAAGTGGAGAAGATACTAATTACAATTCTACATCTACAAGATTCTTAACGAAATCTGATTATTTATCATTTAACAACTTCAGAATAGGTTATACCCTTGATAAAGAAGTTGAAAAGACTGGGTTGTCAAGTGTGAATATTTGGCTATCAGGTGATAATCTTTATTTGTTATCAGCTAGAAAAGGATTTAACCCTACACAAAGTGAAACAGGTTCTTCAAGTACTTATACTTATTCACCGTTGACTAATTTCTCTTTAGGTGTAAGAGTGAATTTTTAAAAATTAAATAATACATTATAAAATTATGAAATCAATAACAAAATATATATTAACCTTCTTGTTGATAGGGGGACTTAGTATAGGTTGTAACAAAGATTACTTAGAGGTTGATCCTACACAACAACTTTCAAGCGAGCAAATTGAACAGGCTGCTGAAAATAATCCAGATATTCTCAAAGCGCTCATGAATGGAGCATATACTATGATGTTTGAACCTGGAACAGGAGGAACAGATTTGGATCATGATGATTTTGGACAGAAAGGATATGATATATACAGTGATATGTTGTCTGGTGATTTAGCACTTTCTGTAAGTACTTATGGATGGTACAGAGGTATTACAGAACTTACAACTACTGTAGATTATACCAGTATAAATAATTATAAAGTTTGGAGATATTATTATAGAATTATTCGTACGTCGAATTCTATTATAAAAGCTGCTGGTGGTAATGATGCTATTCCTGAGTTAGAAGAAAACCAACATATATTGGGACAAGCTAAAGCTTTAAGAGCATATGCTTATTTTTATTTGGCTCAGTTTTTTCAAGAAAAATATGATCCAGCTGAATTGATACTTCCAATATATACAGACCCCGATCAGCCTAATCAACCAAAAAGTTCTGCTGCAGATGTGTACAGTTTAATCTTAAATGATTTGAATAGTGCAGCATCTCTTTTAGAAACTTTTACTAGAAATGCAAGAAATGAGATTGATTTATCAGTTGTTTATGGTTTAATGGCCTATACATATGGTGCTCAAGGAGATTATGATAATATGAAAACTTATTCAAATCTCGTTATAACTACTGGTAATTATTCAATTGTTAGTTCTGAAGAAGCTTTAGGTGGCTTTAATAATGTTAATACTAGTGATTGGATGTGGGGTGTAGATATTACTACTGATAATGGAATAGATCTTGTCTCTTGGTGGGGACAGATGGACATTTTTACTTATAGTTATCAATGGGCTGGAGACAAAAAAGCAATGGATCAATCCTTGTTTGATGCAATTTCTGATGACGATGTTAGAAAACAACAATTTTTAGATGCTCCTGGTACTGATAATCATCTTATTCCTTATTATAAGTTTTATGATCCAGATAGAGAAATTGGAGGCCAAAGAGTCATCACTACAGATTACATTTATATGAGAGTTGCAGAAATGTATTTGCTCAATGCTGAAGCTTCTGCCATGACTGGTGACGAGGCTACTGCAAAAGATATGCTTAAAAGTATACTGGAGCTTAGAATTCCTGACACATCTTATATTGATGCACTTGCTGGACAAGACTTGATAGATGAGATTTATCTTCAAACTAGAATTGAACTTTGGGGAGAAGGTAAAAGCTATTTGGCGATGAAGAGAAATAAAGCAATCATTAAAAGAGGTAGCAATCATTTATCAAATGTAGGTGTTGAAATTTCTTATGATGACGATAGACTTACTTTTGAAATACCTCAATCTGAAATTCAAAATAATCCTTTTATAAATGAATAGATGATTTTGAAAATTCAATTAGTTAAACAAAAAAAAACCGGCATTCGCCGGTTTTTTTTTGTTTATGGAAATTTAAGTGTTTAATCAGAATATAATCCTCTTATTCATTACGTTTAATAAATGTGATGAATATGGCGGGACAGTACTCATATATTTTTCTTACATTAGTCCATCATTCTAACCATCTGTCATGCTAAAAAAACTTTTTTGGATACTGATTATCATTGTATTAGTCCTTGTTGTGGGATTATTCTTGTTTTACAGGTCTTTGTTACCGCAGTATAAGGGTATAGTCAAATTACCTTTACTAACGGCAGAAACTGAGGTTTACTATGACGACTATGGTATTCCGCATATTTTAGCCGGGAATAACCTCGATGCTATGCGGGCTTTGGGCTATGTGCACGCTCAGGACCGGCTGTTTCAGATGGATTTAATGAGTCGTATAGGCGCGGGAAGACTCTCAGAGCTCTTTGGTGAAACCACACTTGAGGCTGATAAATTCTTCCTGACCTTGGGTATTGATAAACACAGTCGTGAATTGGTCAAAAATCAGGATACCACCGGTAAAGCATACCGGGAAGCTATGGCTTACCTTGAAGGTGTCAATTACTATGTCAAGCATGGGAAAACACCTGTTGAATTCAGACTGCTGGGCGTTGACAAAAGAGACTTTACCCTTAAAGACATTTTTAATGTCTATGGGTATATGGCTTTTAGCTTTGCAGCGGCTCATAAATCAGATCCGTTGATGTCTGTCATACAAGAACAATTAGGGCAAAATTATATACAGAACATTCCGCTGCATATTGACCCTAAGACGACTCTAATCCCTACCTATGATAAAAGCAATGCTATAGGGCTCTCAAAACAAGTGACAGCCATACAATCCACAGTCCCGGTTCCGGCATTCCATGGTAGTAACTCATGGGTGATTGCCCCTGAAAAAACCAAAAACGGCAAAGTTATTTTTGAAAATGATCCGCATATAGCATTCGGGCAACCCGCAACCTGGTTTCAGGCTCATATCAAAACGCCCGAAACCGAAAGTTATGGTTTTTACCTTGCGCTCAACCCGTTTCCGCTTTTGGCGCATAACCGCCAATTGGCTTATGGTTTGACTATGTTTACCAATGATGATATAGACCTTTATGCAGAGCAAAATCATCCGGAAAACGAGAATCAATATCTGTTGGGTAATGATTATAAAGACTATAAAATATACAATTACACTATTGCTGTCAAAGATTCAGATAGTGTTCCGTGGACAGTCAGGGAAAACCATAGAGGCCCTGTAATGACCGATGTTTTGCCCAACCAATTGTATAAACAACCCATAAGTATGTATTGGGTGTATACCCAACGTCCGGCAAAGCTTCTGGAGATCACCTATACCATGTCCAGAGCTAAGAACTTTAAAACATTTAGTCAGGGACCGCCATTGCTCCATGCTCCCGGACTGAATATCATGTATGGAGATGCAACAGGTAATATAGCCTGGTGGGCATCAGGACATTTGTATAAACGACGCGGTAATCCCTCTACCAAAATGCTTTTAGACGGCGCAAATACTGATAATGATCTTATAGATTACAGGCCTTTTAGCGAAAATCCTAAATCTATCAATCCGCCCTGGCATTATGTGTACTCCTGTAACAACCAACCGGATGATAGGGTCAGTGGTTTTTATGTGCCGGGCTATTACTTGCCGGAAGACAGAGGCAAGCGCGTGGTAGAATTACTAAAGGAAAAAAATGACTGGACTCAAAAGGATGTTGAACACATGGCTTTGGATGATACTTCATCGGTTAATGGAGTATTAAATCGCATCTTAGTCCTTAATATCGACCCTGAAACTTTGAATGACACAGAAAAACAAGCGTGGACAATCCTCAAACAATGGGATGCAAAAGCTGCTGTCAACTCTGCGGGGATGACTATTTTTAATCAATTCGTCTATGAGTTTTATAAAGTCATGCTGTACGATGAGCTGGGGGAGGAACTATTTATACCCTTTATGGGTACCAGTAGCAGTAAATATATGTTTGAACCGCTTTTCAGGGGTCAATATGCCATTTGGACAGATGATATTTCTACGCCAGACCATAAAGAAACTCTGGTTGAAATGCACCAAAAAGCCTTTAAAAATGCCGTGGCAAAACTTGAACGGCACTTTAACGCTGATCCCGAAACCTGGACTTGGGGTAAAGTACATACTTTAGAGCACAAACATCCGTTGGGTGCCAAAAAAGTCCTGAGACCCTATTTTAATGTAGGACCTTATCCCGTAGCCGGAGGTAAACGCTTGCTCAATAACTTAACCTATAGTTATACTGACGACATTCCTATGCAGGTAAGTTCCGGTCCTTCAACCCGTAGAATTATAGATTTCTCTAATGTAGAGAATGCTGTGGCTATAAGTCCTACGGGAAATTCAGGAAATCCTTTGAGCCCTTACTATAAAGATCAGGCAGAGAAATACGTAAAAGGGGAATATGTACCCATGTTGATCAACGAAGAAGCCATCAAGGCGTTAAAAAACAAATTGACTCTTACACCTTAGTCATTAATTAACGAAACGCGTATACAACAAATCTGAGATCTTTCTTCTGTTGTGTTCCCGGTTTACATGATATGATTTTATGTAGAAGACGTGAGCTGTAGACGATGGTAGGTGGTAAGTAGTCGGTTAGCAGTCAAAAGCTAACTGTACTTCCCTGATATAAGTTGACCGTTTTTTCAACAACTAAACAAGACTTTTTCCAAAACTATAAGTTTGATTTTAATGTCATTGTTCAGCTCATACGCAATGCTTATCCATCTGTGATATGACGTGAGTTTTTCTATACTTTTAGAATAATTAACGTTAATTAATCCATTGGTCTGTAATCTATATTTATTTTATATATTTGCTTTTTTAGAATTATTCTAAACAGCTATTTAATGCCGTACCGCGTAGTCATCATAGAAAGCCGTAATATCATCAAAGAAGGCTTAATCCGTATTTTGAAAAAGATAAATTCAGATATTGAAGTTATAGATTTTGATAAGCCTCAGGCTTTGGTGAAAGAGTCTTTTGAAGAGGTGGATGTTGTCTTTATTGATTATGCCTTATTATTTAGTGAAACAAAAGTTGTCAAGCGTCTGAAAAAGATGTATCCGAAAACACATTTTATAGGGATTACCAATTATATCTGTGAACGCATGTCATTGGATTTTATCGAAGACATGGTTTATCTCAATGATAACGCTGAAAGTATCAAAGCAATTTTACAAAATCTTATTGAAGAATCTTCTCTGACACCCGTTGAATTGAGTGATAGAGAAAGGGAAATATTACGTTTGCTGGCGATGGGAAAAAATACCAAGTCAATAGCTAACCATCTCTATATAAGTCCGCATACAGTGACAACACACAAAAGGAATATTCTAAAGAAAACCAAGAAAAACAATGTCGTTGAACTCGTTTCTTTTGCCTATGAAAAGGGTATTTTATAATTTAGAAATACTCTAAATAAGGTATTGACACACGATTAATTTATGCGTTAATTTGTCCAAAATATTTAAAATTATGGTTTTATTATCACATCATATTTATGAATATAAAAAAGGGTTGAGAAATTTGGTTCTGCATACAGCATCAAACAAGGATTTAGATAAAGTTATAAAAAAATTGGATGGCTGTGACATTCCTTATTTGGTCAAATTTGTCAGTAAGCAAAAAGTCAATGTGTTTTTTGGAGACCAGGTTTGCTTAGAAATTGTCAAAGGGTTTATCCATAAAAAGTTAACTTACCTGACACCCGAAGAAGATTTTATATTGGGTACGATGTTGGGATATAACAGGTTGCAGCAGTGTAATCGTTATATCAACCGTAAGGATCGCCAATTTCCGGATGTCATAAAACTAACTAAAAACGGCTATAAAAACGTGTCATAACAGCATATGACTACAATTAATAATTAACAATCTATTTATTTTACTCATTTAACAAATACTAATATTTAATTTAAAATATGAAAACAATAGGAATTTTTTATGGTTCAGATACTGGTAATACAGAAGATATTGCCAACAAAATTCAAGAACAATTAGGCGAAGACATCGCAGAAGTTCATGATGCATCAGATGCTACTGCTGATGATATAGAACAGTACAAATATTTGGTCTTTGGATCTTCTACTCAAGGGATCGGAGAAATGCAAATGGACTTTGAAGGATTTATGGACGAAATTAACGCCGTAGATTTATCAGAAAAAACTGTTGCCATCTTTGGATTGGGTGACCAAGACACTTATGCTGATACATTCTGTGATGCTATAGGTATGATCTATGATTTAGTGACTAACAAAGGTGCTAAAGTTGTAGGACAGGTTGATCCTGAAGGTTACGAATTTGAAGATTCTGTAGCTTTACGCGATGACAAATTTGTAGGTCTTCCATTAGATGAAGATACTCAAAGCGATTTAACTGATGAAAGAATCGAAAATTGGGTTGCAGACATCAAACAACATTTTGCATAAACCAAACCTGCTGAAAAACCCGGAACTATAAGATACTCTGTGGTTTTTATGCAGACTTTATATAAAATTTTTACTCATGGTTATCATCAATGAAACTTCTCATGGAAAAGTGTTTAAGTGTTCAACATGCCATAAATACCATGTAGAATACAAGAACATTAACTTTAATTTTTCAGAAGAACAACTGGAACAATTTATTGATTACCTGGGAAAGTTTGATTTTGAGGATAGCATTGAGGTTAACAAAGAAAGTCCTTATCATAGGAAAATAATGCTATCGGTCAAGCATTTATACTGTAATCTATTATTTCACAAACATGAAATCTTAGAACTATATGACCTTCTTACTCATGAAAAACATGATCTTAAACCCGAAGACGTCATGTTTTTAAACGGCTTAGGAATAAAACAATACAACAACTAAGGAACTGCTCATCTTTGTATATTAAAAGCCGTTGTAAATTTTCATCCGATGATTCCACGTCATCGGATGAATTTTTTTCTATTGTTGTCATAGATTACCGGATAACTACGCCCTATAGACTAAATACTAGACAAAAAAACTGTATTTTTACGCTGTAAAACTCAATTGTTATGCTAACCAAAGTCTATGGAAGTGCTGTTTTTGGCGTGGAAGCCACAACGATAACAGTAGAAGTCAATGTGGATAAAGGCGTGGGCTACCATCTGGTAGGTTTGCCCGATAACGCGATCAAAGAGAGTAATTACCGTATTGCAGCGGCACTTCAAAACAATAATTATAAAATCCCGGGAAAGAAAATCATCATCAACATGTCTCCGGCAGATATGCGTAAAGAAGGCAGTGCCTATGATTTGACTCTGGCATTGGGTATTTTGGCAGCTTCTGAGCAAATCAAATCAAAAGACATAGACCAATATATCATAATGGGAGAACTGTCGCTGGACGGTGCTCTACAACCCATAAAAGGGGCATTGCCCATAGCAATCAAAGCCCGTGAAGAAGGGTTTAAAGGTTTTATTTTACCCGAACAAAATGTCAAAGAAGCAGCTATTGTCAGTGACCTGGAAGTCTATGGTGTGCGTAATATCATGGAGGTCATCAATTTTTTTGATAAAGGAGAACCCTTGGAAAGGACAGTGATTGATACGCGAAAAGAGTTTTACGAGCATTTGGAACACCCGGAAAACGACTTTGCCGATGTCAAAGGGCAGGAAACCATCAAACGATGTATGGAAATCGCGGCAGCCGGCGGACATAATATTATTCTTATTGGCCCTCCGGGTAGTGGAAAGACGATGTTGGCTAAACGCTTACCGTCTATTTTACCGCCTATGACACTCCATGAAGCTCTGGAAACCACCAAAATACATTCTGTCGTAGGGCGGCTTAAAGAACATACCGGTTTGATCTATGCCAGACCATTCAGATCGCCGCATCACACCATTTCAGATGTAGCCCTTGTTGGTGGCGGACAATACCCTCAACCCGGTGAAATTTCTTTGGCGCATAATGGTGTATTGTTCCTCGATGAGTTACCCGAATTTAAACGAACGGTTCTCGAAGTCATGCGTCAACCATTGGAAGACCGTGAAGTCACTATTTCGAGGGCAAAATTTACGGTCACCTATCCATCCTCATTTATGTTGGTTGCGAGTATGAATCCCAGTCCCAGTGGATATTTTAATGACCCGGATAGTCCCATGACCTCTTCACCTGCAGAAATGCAGCGCTACCTCGGTAAGATCTCAGGGCCGCTATTAGACAGGATAGACATCCACATAGAGGTGACACCGGTGCCGTTTGAAAAACTTTCTGATGAACGCCGTGGGGAAAGTAGTAAAGTGATTCGTGAACGTGTGATGAAAGCCAGAGCCGTACAAACCCAACGCTATGAGGACGAAAACATCCATTACAATGCCCAGATGGGCGTCAAACTCATCAGGAAGTACTGTAAGCTCGATAAATCTTCCATGGCGCTTTTAAAAACCGCTATGGAACGGCTAAATCTCTCTGCACGTGCCTACGACCGTATTCTTAAAGTTGCCCGTACCATTGCAGATTTAGACGGCCAAAAGGATATTCAACCACAACATATCTCTGAGGCTATACAATACAGAAGTCTCGACCGCGAGGGTTGGTTGGGATAGAGTTTATGGAAGCAATCGTTGTTCGCAAAAGTTATTTTTTTATCTAAGACTTGTATGCCATCTGTAAGCTATATCCCGATTGAATGGAGCATTTTAATAGTTCTTTATACACGATAGTTAAAGCCCAAAAGCCAACCAATTATAAACCTTATATGTCACTATTAATCCATCAATTGGATTTGATATGAAATAAAAACTCCTGTTAAGTATCACTTAACAGGAGTGTAAAAGCGTTTATAAAATAAAATTATTTCACTTCGTAAGTTTCACCGGAGAAGAATAAATCATCGACAGATTTAAACGTGGTTTGAGCTTTAACAGTCTCAACCAAAGCAGTATCGCGATCCTCGTAGGTTTTATCCTCCACGGCACGAATGATACCGGTGACTACAGGAGCTTTTAATTTGACTAACATATTGTGTAAAGTGTTGTCTTCCTCGTGGGCGTCATGTACCAGAATATCATCTTCGGTAATACCGTCCTCACCTATGTTTACGACTTTAAGTTTAAAGCCATCCAGCACTAAACCTTTATCTTTCTTCTTACCGAAAATCATAGGCTTACCGTGCTCTACATAGAGTTGTTGCTCATCTTTTACAGATTTGTCTGTAAAATGGTTATAACAACCATCATTGAAAATCACACAGTTTTGAAGCACCTCAATCAATGCTGTTCCCTTAAATTTCTCGGCTTCAATAAACAGTTTAATCATTTCTTTGGGTAGATTACCCGGAACTCTGGCAAAGAAACGGGCACTGGAACCCAAGGCCAATTCACCCGGATTAAAGGGTGGTTGGATGTTACCATAGGGTGAAGTTTTGGTTTTTTGTCCAATGAGAGACGTAGGCGAAAACTGTCCTTTGGTCAAACCATAGATCTCATTGTTGAACAGAACGATATTGATATCGAGATTTCTGCGAATCAAATGTATAAAATGGTTTCCACCAATGGCCATAGCATCACCGTCTCCGGTAGCTACCCAGACACTCAAATCTTTATTGGCTAATTTTACACCCGTAGCAATAGCTGTTGCTCTACCGTGAATAGTATGCATCCCATAGGTATCTACATAATAAGGAAAACGGGAAGAACAGCCAATACCGGAAACAAAAACAAAGTCTTCTTTTTTATGCCCCATTTCAGGTAACGCTTTTTGGATAGCTCTTAAGATGACATAGTCGTCGCAACCCGGACACCAGCGTACTTCTTGATCGCTTTGAAAATCTTTAAACGTATATTTTTTATTATTATCCATATCTTAAGTTTTTGTCAGGTTTATTCTGATTCGATAATGTATTTAAACTTCTTCATCAACTCAGCAGTAGTAAATGGTAAACCTTGGATTTTATTATATTTTAAATAATCAAATTCAGGATAGTTAATCTTCAATACTTTGGCCATTTGTCCTCTGTTCAATTCACAAACAACCAATTGTTTAAACCTTGATAATATTTTGTCAATATTTTTAGGCAGCGGATTGATGTAATTGAAATGTAAATGTCCTGTTTTAAAACCTGCTTTATTCATCTCGTGAACGGCAGCACTTAAAGAACCGTAAGTACCTCCCCAACCGATGACCAATAAGTCTCCTTCTTCCTGGTATTCCGGTGTCATTTCAGGGATAGAATCCTGTACCCGTTTGATTTTTTCATCCCTGATGTTGACCATATACTCATGGTTAGTCGGGACGTAAGAGACGTTACCTGTTTTTTGGTCTTTTTCCAGACCTCCTAAACGGTGTTCTAAGCCCGGTGTTCCGGGAATTGCCCATTGACGAGCCAAAGTTTGAGGGTCTCTCTCATAAGGCATATAAGGCGCTTTCTTTGTAATTCTGTGTTTAATCTCAGGAAGATCAGCTGCTTTTTTGATTTTCCAAGGTTCTGAACCATTAGCAATATAACCATCGGTTAATAGAATAACCGGTGTCATGTGTTCTAAAGCCAGTCTACAAGCTTCATAGGCATAATCAAAGGAGTTGCAAGGGGTGCTTGCCGCAATAACAATAGCGGGACTTTCTCCATTTCTGCCATAAAGTGCTTGTAAGAGGTCAGATTGTTCAGTTTTGGTCGGTAATCCTGTAGAAGGACCACCACGTTGAACATTGACAACAACCAGTGGTAATTCCATCATGATAGCCAATCCCAGTGCTTCACCTTTTAAGGCCAAACCGGGTCCGGAAGTTGTTGTAACAGCAAGGTCTCCGGCAAATGCCGCACCTATAGATGAGGTAATACCGGCTATTTCATCCTCAGCTTGGAAAGTCTTAACGCCAAAATACGGGTGTAAAGACATTTCGTGTAAAATATCAGTCGCCGGTGTGATAGGATAAGAACCTAAAAACAACTCTAATCCTGAATTTTGCGCTGCCGCCATTAATCCCCAGGCAGTTGCTACATTACCGTTGATGATTTTATAAGTTCCGGGAATCATTTTGGCCGGTGCTATTTTATAGCTTGAAGGAATAATCTCCATGGTTTCAGCATAATAATAACCGGCTCTTAAGACCTTGGTATTGGCCTCAATAATATGAGGTTTACTTTTGAATTTTTTATTGAAAAAATCAATAGTGTACTTTAAAGGTCTGTTATAGATAAAATAAACCATGCCCAGAGCAAACATGTTTTTGCTTCGGGTCATAGATTTATTATCTAAAGACATGTCTTTTAAGGCTTCTTTGGTCAATGAAGTCATGGATACCTCTACGACTTTGTAGTTGTCAAGACTACCATCAGTTAAAGGGTTTTGCTCATAATGAGCTTTCTCGAGATTCTTTTTACTGAATTCGTCTGTGTCAACAATGACCATATGACCGGCTTTTAAGGAGTCCAAGTTAGTCTTTAATGCTGCCGGATTCATCGCTACAAGGACGTCTAATTCATCTCCGGGAGATGTAATATCCACGCTACCTATGTGAACCTGAAAACCGGACACGCCGTATAAACTACCTTGAGGCGCTCTAATCTCTGCCGGATAATTGGGAAATGTTGCAACATCATTTCCAAATAGTGCAGAAGTATCAGAAAACTGTGTGCCAGTAAGTTGCATACCATCACCAGAATCCCCCACAAAGCGAATGACCACCTTTTCTATGTCTGTGTGACTTTTAGATCGAGTATTGGTTGTATTATCTGTTGTCATATTTGTAAAATTATCAAAAATTTCATGATGCAAAAGTACTAAAAAACAATTGTCATAAAGGACTTAAAGTTCTTATTTTTAAATATTTTATTAATATAGGATTTTTTAATAGAATTATTGTGAGAAATCAATTTTATTGTTTGTTTAATTTTATAAACAGAAAAATAATCCGTCTATATCTGTTATTATTGTAAATCTAATATGAGAATTGTCAAAGTCTATAAATATCAATGCAACCTTTTGTATTTTTAAGACGTATATATCAATGAAAGCTAAATGTAATAAATGAAATTTACGTTACATCCGCGAAAGGAAAGAACGATTATTGAACAAGCTATTCTAAACAACAGGGTTGCCCAAAAACAACTCTTTGACAGGTATGCCGCGGATATGCTTAAAGTCTGTCGTAGATTTATAAAAGATTTACACTTTGCAGAGGATGTGATGATTAAAGGTTTTACCAAAGCTTTTAAAGCCTTAAAAACGTTTGACCGTGAGCGTCAATTTGACGTTTGGCTACGTCAGATTATGATCAATGAATCATTGTCTTTTTTGAGATCAAAACAGGCTAATTCTAATTTTACAGAGCTTGATGGACAAAATGAAATAAATGTTTCCCCTGAGGATTTGGGCACGATGGAGCAGATTCAGGAGGCTATAGATTTGTTGCCTCAAGGGTTTAAAACAGTTTTTCTGTTGTATGTAGTGGAGGGGTATAAACATGAGGAAATAGCAGAGCAACTCCACATAAGCGTTGGTACCTCCAAAAGCCAATTATCAAGAGCCAGACAGGCTTTAAGGCGTTATTTAATCGAATTTAATACGACTAACAATGAATGACAAAAAATTTGATCGGTATATCAAAGAGCGTTTGGCACAAGACACTTATGCTGTGTCACCGGATGCCTGGGCTAAAGTTTCTCAAGGCCTTCAGCATAAGAAAATCCCAATGCGGGTTTGGCTCGGGCGCATCGCCGCTGTACTTATTATAGGTTGTGGTTTGGGTTTAGGCTATTTATACAGTCCGTTCTACAATGCTAAAACTAAGCCGGCGACGCTTATCAGTGTGGAAAGCAGACCTGTAGTCATTCCATCAGTTGAAACAGAACTGACCACAGTTTTAAGGGCTGCCTATAAAAAGTCCGTTATTGCTTCAGATTCGAAAGACCGGAATCATGTTTACAGTCATGCTGAGAAATACAATAATATGTCTAATAACACTAATGTATTAATGGCTCTTCAAGAACAAACATCAGAGACTAAAACCACTGATGGCAATAGTCTTCTTTCTACACATAGTTCTCCAAAAGATCCTAAAATGAGCATTAGTATTCCTCAGTACAGCTATAGTTTTTCAATCAATTCCGATGATTTATTACAAAGTGTAGAAGCTGAAATTGCCTCTGAAAAAGAGCCTAAACTCAAAGACAAAATATTTTACAGAATAAAAACAGAAATAAACGATCGTTTTGCTTTAGCAAGCAATTAAATATTCTATTAATCAAACCTTAATTTAAACATGAAAACAAAACTATTTCTACTAACCCTTTTACTCCCTTTCTGTCTTTTTGCACAAGAGCCGACAAAAGAAGAAATTAATACGCTGATCGATAGTCTGCAATCTTATATTAAAATAGAAAAAGATTCACTCAAACAGCGAATTAAAGACACAGAATTACGATTAGAAAACGGTGAAATAACTGAAGAAGAAGCCGCTGAAATCAAACAAAAATTAAGTGTTGAAACAGCTCAAAAAATTGAAAACAATATAGATGAAACCATTAAGCTATTGAATGACAATGTCAAACAATTAGTGGAAAACACGCTTAAAGGACATGAAATAAGCAGAGATACTGTTGAGGACGAGAGAAACGCTATTGTTATCAGAGTACCTCAGGAATTTAAAATAAAACATAAAACCAAAAAGCCAAAAAAGTTAACAGATGGTGGCTTGGTCTTTGCCGTTGGAATCAATAATATCATTGAAAACAACAATTTAGAAAACATCAATGACTCGCCTTATAGCGTATGGGGATCCAATTTTGTTGAATTGGGATGGCGTTACAGAACAGCGTTCAGCAGGCACAATCAAGTTGCCGGTATTAATTATGGACTAAGTTTTGTATGGAAAGAACTCAAATTATTTGACAATTTATACCACATTAATGACAATGGTCAAACTGTAATCACCACACATCCTCAAAGTTTAAAAAAATCAAAATTACGCACGACACTTATTACGCTTCCTGTGTTTTTTGAATTGGATTATTCCAAAAGACCATGTAAAAAAGATGACGAGACTGTTTATAGGAACAGAGGCTTAAGATTAGGTTTGGGAACTTATGCCGGTTTAAAGATTAATTCCAAGCAGATTATAAAATACAACAGACCCAGAGCACATAAAAAGGATAAACTTAAAGAGGATTACAACCTCAACACGCTTTGCTATGGTTTAGCCGGTTATATTGGCTATAAAGGCACAACTTGTTATGTCAAATACGATCTCAATCCATTGTTTAATGATACCGGATTATCTAATGTAGCTTTAGGCATCAGGCTCGATTTCTAACGAGATTTAATTAACACATCATATTAAAAGGAAGCCAAAGGCTTCCTTTTTTTATATCTATTTGAGTTACTTAAACTGGTCAAAGCCACTTTGATTTCATTGCATCTGTTGTCTTGCTGTTCTGCTCTTGTAAATGCTACATTGTCAGCAGAACTATTTAATAACTCTTTTTAACCATAACCTATAGAAATGAGTTTATTGGGTGGGCATCTCTTGAGGTTAAATAGAATAGAAACAGTTTTGTTAGGGTTTAGCTGCTTGTATTGGGTAATAAAGGCACAACTTATGCTATGAAAAAATGAGTTCAACGCATTGTTTTATGTTGCTGAAACATCTAATATAACTTTGGGTTTAAGCGTTGATTTTAATCGAAAGTTAATTAACAAACAAAAAAAAGGAAGCCATTGGCTTCCTTTTTATATATCTATGAGTTCTTTAGATTATTCATTGATAACTCTAAACTCAGTTCTTCTGTTTTCTTGGTGTTCGGCTTCTGTACAAGGTACATTATCAGCACAACGGTTCAATAATTTGTTTTCACCATAACCTCTAGAAACGAGTTTACTTGGGTGAACACCTTTTGAGATTAAGTAGTTAGAAACGGCTTGAGCTCTTCTTTGAGACAAGTTTTCGTTACTGGCTTTAGAACCTCTTGAGTCTGTATGTGAAGCAATCTCAACTTTTACACCTTTTTGTAGGATTGGTAATAAAGTTCTGTCGATGATACCTTTAGCTTCAGCAGTTAAAGTAGCAGAGTTTGTATTCCAAAGAATTGGAAGAGCAGAGTATTCTACTAACTCACAAGCAACTTCTTTCCAGGTAGTCAAACCACCTTTAGATACCAATACTTCTTTTGTAACTGTTTTGAATTGTGCAGGAACAGTTTCTTCTTCAACAAAAGCGTCTTTTTCAAGAACTGTTTTTGTCAATACAGAAGTTTTCTGAGCTACAGGGTTTTCAACTACTGTAGGAGGCGTAACCATTACTCTTTTTGAGAATGTTTTGCTTACTGCAGGAATTTCAACAACTTCTGAACGCTCTTGAGAAATGTTGGTAACTTTAAACGCTTTGGTTTTACCGGGGATATCATTAACAACAGTTCTTGCAGGCTCAGCTACAACAGTACGTTTCATAGTTTTAGTTTCACCAGGAATTTCAATAACTCTGGTAGTAGGAGGCGTAACCATCACGGTACGTTTTACTACAGCAGTTTCCTGAGGTATATCAATAACTCTGGTAGTAGGAGGCGTAACCATCACTCTTTTCTTAACTGTTTTAGTAACAGCAGGTACATCAATCATACGTGTAGTAGGAGGCGTAACCATCACTCTTTTCTTAACAGTAGTGTATTCTGCAGGAATTTCAGTAACAACCGCTCTTGCAGGTTCTGCTAATACTTTTCTGGTGTAAACAGCATCACCACATTTAGGATCAGAACCACCTGGTTGGTTACATCCCGGTGTACGGTTTACATAAGCGTCTTTTGCTAATACAGTAGTTGCTACAGTAACGTACTGAGCAGGTACTGCTTTATAACACCAGTATCTACAAGCGTTAGGATCATTGTATTCACAGTTTGGCTCTCTGTCAGACATAGTCCATCTGGCTGATTCGGCTCTTGTTTCAACAGTTTGAGAACCGCTTTCGAATGTTGCAGGTACAACTTGTAATTCAGAACCAAATTGTCTTTTTTGGTAAGTGAAAGTCTCTGTTCCCCATTTTTCAGGAACGATACTCATTGATTTAGAAGCTTCTTTTACAGGAATAGTAACTTGTTCTGTATCGTATACAGCAGGTACTAATTCAATACGCTTAGTAGCCGGTTGAACAACGATAGTTTCTGTTTTAGTTTCAAATACTGCAGGAACAACTTCTAAAGATTTACTGGCTTCTTTTACGACAACCACTTCTTCTCTGGTTTCGTATTTTGCCGGTACAATTTCTAAACGTTGACTTGGTTCTTTAACCACAACTTCAAATGTTTCAGTGCTGTATTTAGCAGGAATAACACTCAAAGTTTGGTAAGGACTTTCAACCTCAACCTGTACTTCTGAAGTAGTAACTTCGGCAGGAACTTTTCTTAGGCTTCTGGCTGGTCCTTCCACTTCAACTTCGAAAGTTTGAGTTTCATACTTAGCTGGTGCTACAGATAGTTCTTTGTAGCCGTCTTGCACTACAACTGTTTCAGTCACCTGACCATATTGAGCAGGTACAACTCTTAATTTTTTGTAAGCAGGACTTACTTCAATCGTTACATCTTGATTCTCCCATACATCGGGAGTTTTACAACGGACATAACATTTTCCCGGTTCAGGATTTGTTGGTAGTTCTTGTGCGACTATACCTAAACCGATAAATAAAAAAAGAAAAAAGATAATTTTTTTCATCTGGGTAGTTTTAAACATTACTAATCGTGCAAAATTACAAAATATTTTTAAACTTTTTCAAATTTTTTAAGATTTTTTAAGATTCCTCATAAATAGACGTCAAAAAAAGTTATTTTAAGTTATTAAGCATCAATATATACATTATCTTCTTATTTAGCATGTTATTTTTTTATTCTTCACAAAAAAATAATCTTGTATTTCTAAAAGAATAGCTACTTTTATCACCCGAAAAAAGAATTTTGAAGGTATGCAAACTTATTTTTCAGAAGAAATGCCAAAAGATAATGTGTTTACGCTTGCTTTTTACAATCTTGAAAATTTATTTGATATTTACGATGATCCGAAGACCAATGATGATGAGTTTACCCCTACAGGAGAAAAAAAATGGAATTATGATCGTTATAGGAATAAAATCAACAATTTATCAGATGTTATCGTTAATATAGGTCAAACGCATTCTTCTTATACTCCCATTATTGTAGGTGTTGCGGAGGTGGAAAATGAAAATGTCGTTCGGGATTTAGTACAGTCAAAAGCATTGTCAGCACACCATTATGATTATGTCCATTACGATTCTCCGGATCACAGAGGTATAGATGTCGCTTTATTGTATAGAAAAGACAGGTTTGAAGTTTTGAAATCTTGTGTTCATCCGGTTGTTATCTATCAGCAGAATGGTGTGAGAGACTATACCAGAGATATTTTGCATGTTACCGGTGAGCTCAATGGCGAACGTATGCATGTCTTGGTCAATCACTGGCCTTCGCGTACCGAAGGCATCCGGGAAACAAAGTATAAACGTATGACGGCTTCTGAAACCTGTTATTTTTTAGTCTCAAAAATTCAACGGGATGAACCGGATGCCCGCATTATCATTATGGGCGATTTTAATGATGAGTTCAGTGATGACAGCGTCTCCAATCTCATGCGTAACCACACCTTGCACAACCCTATGCAGTCCCTGAGTGATAAAGGGTTTGGTTCCTCCTACAGTCAAAACCGATGGTATTTATTTGACCAGATTATTTTTACCAAGAACTTTTACGAATGCATACCCCAAAAACACCGTTTGAAATACACTGAAGTTTATGATATGCGATTCATCAAAACCTGGAAAGGGAAACGTAAAGACACGCCGTTCAGAACTTATATAGGGCGTTGGCACCAGGGCGGCTATTCGGATCATTTTCCGGTATGCAGTTATTTAATGTTAGAGGAATAGAAAAACAGCTTTCCCGGGGTTTAAAGTTCTGTAAGAAGTTGTAAGAGAATATTAAATTGTGTTTTTATCATTACAATGTTCTGATAATGTGATTTTTACGGTTTATTAATAGGCTTGTGTTCCTGTGAAGTCTCAAGCAGTAGCTCACAGGAGTTAAATATTTTGCTCTGAAATAGATAACTAAATAATTTGATTTTAAAATTTAATGTTTATTTTTGCAAACCAAGTATTATAATGGATTTACTATTTATCTAAGACAATTCAGAATGGGACAACGACATATTCTTATTACTTTATTGGTTTTTTTATCTTTTATCAATCTTTCTGTTGCAAAACATTCTGAAAACTCGCATGCTGTTAAAACAGAGCATCATGATGGATCACATGAGGACAAAACTGATGAGGCATTTGACCCGTCAGAAATGATCAATCATCATATTGGAGATTCGCACGAGTTTCATATAGCAGACTGGAACGGCCACTCTATTTCTTTTTATTTGCCGGTGATTCTTTGGACTAAAAACGGATTAGTTACTTTTTCATCCAAAGCTTTTCATCATGACAATGAAGGCAAGGAAATTGTAGAGAGAAAAGGAATGCAATTTGTCCGTGTTCATGAAAACATTTACTATGCAGATAAAGCCCATGATCATCCCGGATTATTTGACTTTGATAGCAGACCGTTGAACTTTTCAATAACCAAACAGGTCTTTTCTATGTTGATGTCCTTGATTATTTTGTTTTTGATTTTTAGTGCTGTAGGTCGATCCTACAATAAAAATGATAAAGCGCCCAAAGGATTAGCTGGCTTTATGGAGCCTTTGGTGTTGTTTGTCAGAGACGACATTGCTATTCCTAATATTGGGGAGAAACAATATGCCAGATTTATGCCTTACCTGTTGACGATATTTTTCTTTATATGGATTAATAACCTGATTGGATTGATTCCATTTTTTCCTTTTAGTTCAAACTTGACAGGAAATATTGTATTTACCGGGGTTATGGCATTATTCACATTTATTTTGACAACTGTCAATGGTAACAAGCATTACTGGAAACATATTTTGCTTCCGGATGTGCCCTGGCCGTTATACATCATTATGATACCAATTGAGATTATTGGAATGTTTACCAAGCCTTTTGCTTTGATGGTGCGTCTTTTTGCAAACATTACTGCGGGACACATCATTATTCTGAGTTTGGTATCATTGATTTTTATATTTAAAACATGGATGATATCACCTGTATCGGGGGTATTTGTGCTGTTTATGTCCACACTAGAGTTGTTGGTAGCGGCCTTACAGGCTTATGTCTTTACGTTGCTGTCAGCACTATTCATAGGAATGGCTGTAGAGGAACATCATGAACACGAGCATGACCATGTAGAAGAAGCGATTGTTTAATTTTTTTTTAATTTTTTAATACTATAACTATGATTTTAGCTGGAATTGGAGCCGGACTCGCAGCAATTGGAGCCGGATTGGGTATTGGACGTATTGGTGGATCTGCAATGGACGCCATCGCTCGTCAGCCTGAAGCTGCTTCAAAAATTCAAACCGCAATGATTATTGCAGCTGCCCTTATCGAGGGTGTTGCGTTATTTGCCGTGGTTGTTGCCTTGATTGCAAAATAATTTTTGAAAAGAACAAACAAAACCTGTAACGGTTGGTTGTAGGTTTTGTTTTTTAAAATTAAACAAACAAACTAAACATAATATTATGAATTTTGTAGCACCTGAATCACTGATATTTTGGACCACATTATTTTTTATCATCTTTTTTGTATTGCTTACAAAATTTGCATGGAAACCTATCCTTAAAGCGGTCAAAGACCGTGAGGATTCTATCAATAATTCTTTAGCAGAGGCAGAAAATGCCCGTAAAGAAATGCAAAACCTCAAAGCAGACAACGAGCGTATTCTGAAAGAAGCCCGTAACGAGCGTGAGGCTTTACTCAAAGAAGCCCGTGATATCAGAAATCAGATGATAGAAGAAGCCAAAGGCGAAGCCCAGACAGAGGCTGATAAATTGATCGCTAAAGCTAAAGAAAGCATTGAAACAGAACGTAAAGCCGCTATCAGTGCTATTAAAAACCAAGTTGCAGAACTTTCTGTTGATATTGCAGAAAAATTGGTTAAAGATCAGTTGGCTTCCAAAGATGCCCAAGTCAAATTGGTGGATAACTTATTGAAAGACGTAAAACTAAACTAATGAGTACCAGAGCCGCACATCGCTACGCCAAAGCTATATTAGATTTAGCTGTAAAAAACAAGCAGGAAGACGCTGTTTACAAAGACATGCAACTGATTGCTGAAACTTTTGCGGCAGATTCCAAGCTTGAAGAGGTCTTAAAAAGTCCGATGCTTAAATATCAGGACAAACATCAGCTGGTCAACAAAATTTTTGAAGGCAAGACCACTACATTGGTTACACAATTATTCAAGCTGTTGACAGACAACAAGCGATTGGATATTTTAAACACTATTACCTCACAATTTACCAAATTGTACAATGACCAAAAAGGTATTGTAAAAGCAGTGGTAACATCCGCTGTAGCATTACATGATGTTATGACCAAAAAAGTCATGGACAAGGCGCAATCATTGGTAGGAGATAAAAAAGTACTCTTGCAAAGTCAGGTGGACGAATCGCTTATCGGAGGTTTTATCTTAAGGGTTGGTGATGTTCAATTGGACACCAGTATCGCCGGTCAGCTTAAAAAACTCAAACGAGAACTCATAGAACAATAAATAAAGACATTAAACAGATTGAGCAATCAATCAAAGACTAAATAAAACGAATAAAATGGCAGCAGTAAATCCCGCAGAAATTTCAAGTATTTTAAAACAGCAATTATCCGGATTTGAAGGATTTGATTCTCTTGAAGAAGTAGGAACCGTACTAGAAGTAGGTGACGGTATCGCCCGTGTGTATGGGTTAACCAATGTACAGTATGGTGAGCTAGTTCAGTTTGACAACGGACTGGAAGCTATCGTATTGAACCTCGAGGAAGACAATGTAGGGGTGGTACTTTTAGGTCCTGCAGAAGAAATCAAAGAAGGTTCTACCGTTAAGCGTACCAAACGTATTGCCTCTATCAACGTAGGTGAAGGTATTGTAGGTCGTGTAGTTGACACGCTAGGTCACCCTATTGATGGTAAAGGACCTATCAGTGGTGAGCTTTATGAAATGCCTATCGAGCGTAAAGCACCGGGGGTTATTTTCCGTCAACCGGTAAATGAACCTTTGCAAACAGGTGTAAAAGCGGTAGATGCGATGATTCCTATAGGTCGTGGTCAGCGTGAGTTAATCATTGGTGACCGTCAGACAGGGAAATCAACCGTTGCTGTTGATACCATATTAAACCAAAAAGAGTTTTACGATGCAGGTGAGCCTGTGTATTGTATATATGTTGCTGTAGGACAAAAAGCCTCTACAGTTGCAGCCTTGGTAAGCTTATTTGAAGAAAAAGGAGCCATGGCTTATACGACAGTAGTTGCCGCTAATGCTTCGGATCCTGCGCCTATGCAAGTGTATGCACCTATGGCAGGCGCTGCGATTGGTGAATACTTTAGAGATACAGGTCGTCCGGCTTTGATTGTTTACGATGATCTATCAAAACAAGCGGTTGCTTACCGTGAGGTATCCTTGTTATTACGTCGTCCACCCGGACGTGAGGCTTACCCCGGAGACGTCTTTTACTTGCACTCAAGACTATTAGAACGTGCCGCAAAAGTTATCAATGATGACACTATTGCTTCAAAGATGAATGATGTACCGGATACCATCAAGCATTTAGTCAAAGGTGGAGGTTCTTTAACAGCACTGCCAATTATCGAAACCCAGGCGGGAGACGTATCAGCTTATATTCCTACCAACGTAATTTCTATTACCGATGGTCAGATATTCTTAGAATCAGATTTGTTTAACTCCGGTGTGCGTCCGGCGATTAACGTGGGGATCTCTGTATCACGTGTAGGAGGTTCTGCCCAGGTGAAATCAATGAAAAAAGTGGCCGGTACACTAAAACTTGACCAAGCTCAATACCGCGAATTGGAAGCTTTTGCAAAATTTGGTTCTGACCTTGATGCTGCTACGCTAAACGTTATCGAAAAAGGTAAACGTAATGTGGAAATACTCAAACAAAATCTGAGTACACCTTTTAAAGTAGAAGATCAGGTAGCTATTATTTATGCAGGTAGTAAAAACTTATTGAAACAAGTGCCTGTAAATAAGGTTAAAGAATTTGAAGTTAAATATTTAGAGCTTTTAAATGCTAAATACAGAGATGTATTAGACAGCTTAAAAGCCGGAAAACTGACCGATGAAAGTATCGAAGTGATGACTAAAGTAGCGGCTGAAATTGCTGATACATTTAATTAGAACTTAGATTAAAAATTAGCGGAAGATTGGATTGATCAGTAAAAAGCTGATGGATAAGCCGCAATATTTGTAACTATAAAGAATATTAATCATAAAAATAAGAAGATAAAAAGCTGTTGTTAGGCGTATTTTGGTCTTATACTTTCTAACGTTTCTTTCTACCTTCTACCTTTTTGGAATATGGCAAATCTAAAGGAAATACGCAGTAGAATAGCATCGGTTGGTAGTACGATGAAGATTACCAGTGCGATGAAAATGGTTTCGGCTGCGAAACTCAAAAAAGCACAGGACGCCATCACCCATATGCGCCCTTATGCCAGTAAACTGACAGAACTTTTGCAAAACCTCAGTGCTACACTTGATGAAAATGCGGGTAGTGTTTATGCGCAACAAAGAGAGGTTAACAAAGTTTTGGTGGTTGCCATAACCTCCAACAGAGGACTATGTGGGGCTTTTAATTCCAATATCGTCAAAGAAACCCTTCAGCATATCGAAGACCACTATGCCGGTAAAGAAGTAAAACTTTTGACTATTGGTAAAAAAGGCCATGAAATTCTCAGAAA
>PDQD01000006.1 GCA_002747695.1 Flavobacteriia bacterium | reverse complement strand
GCCTTCAGGTTAAACATCAGTCAATGGAGTTATAGAACCGATATTATAGTGTCGGCTGTGTTTGTCTTGGTATTAGTCCTTTTTATAGTCCTTTTTGTGGTTTTACCGCCGAAAATAAGCCGGGCAATAGCTGAAAAACATCCTGAATATGAGCTGGTCTAATACATGAAACTCACGGATCAACATATAGACGAACTGTTTCAGTTTACCCGCAAACATTTTGTGGAATGGTATGATTTACAATGTGAGCTCGTGGATCACCTTGCCAATGATATTGAACAAATTTGGGTAGATAATCCGTCCTTGACTTTTGAGGAAGCAAAAATGCAGTCGTTTAAAAAATTCGGTATTTTTGGGTTTATGGATGTGGTGGATAAACGGCGCGCAGTGATGGAAAAACGTTATAGAAAATTGATTTGGAGCGCTTATGTCAAGTATTTTAAAATCCCAAAAATAGTTTTGACCGTGGCGTCAATTGTAGCTTTGGTTGCTGTATTCAGGTTGGTCAATCATAATGAAGTGATTATAGGTCTTATAGGGTTGGTTCTCATGGCTTTTCCGTTTTATGTCTTTTATAAATTTGGTAAAAATCTCAAGGCCCGTCAGGAGAGAACCGGAAAAAAATATATGTATGAAAGCGCTATTGGTAACCTCGGAGGTTTACTTAGTTTGACCTATTTACCGATGCAAATGATGATACAGTTTGTCGATAAAGTGACCTGGTCCCCTTTAATGGATATCATTGTTGCGATGTTTTTGGTTTGTGTAAGTCTGTTTATATATATCGCGGTAAAAGTTGTACCGTCCCAAGTAGTAACCATACTTAAACGCGAGCATCCGGCGTACGGACTGGTTTAACGATCTTCATAAATATGCCACTAAATATCTATCTTTGCTCCTATGAATTTACTGTCAGTAGAACACATAGGAAAATCTTTTGGAGAAAGGGTTATTTTACACGATATATCCTTTGGGATTAATCAGGGGCAAAAAATCGCATTTGTAGCCAAAAATGGGACGGGGAAAACGACTTTACTCAACATCATTGCCGGTGATGAAACGGCTGATGAAGGTCAGATTGTCAAACGTACAGGGTTAAAAATAGCGTATTTGTCTCAAAAAATGACATTTGACCCCCAACTCACCATAGAACAAACCATCTTAAATACTGACAATCCCATATTGGATGTGATTGCCCGTTATGAAAAAGCTATTTTGCATCCGGAGGATACAGAACAGTATCAGGCGGCGTTTGACTTGATGGAGCAACATCATGCCTGGGACTTTGAAACCCAGTACAAGCAGATTTTATACAAACTCAATCTGGAAAACCTTGATCAAAAGATAGAAGAACTATCCGGTGGTCAGCAAAAGCGTTTGGGTTTGGCAATTTGTTTACTGGCACAGCCCGAATTGCTCATTCTTGATGAGCCCACCAATCATTTGGATTTGGAGATGATAGAGTGGCTTGAGAATTACCTCAACACGACCAAACTGACATTGTTTATGGTAACACACGACCGTTATTTTCTGGAACGCGTGTGCAATGAAATTATAGAATTAGACCAGGGATTAATCTATAAATACACCGGTAATTATTCCTATTTTCTGGAAAAGAAAGAAGAGCGTCAGGCCATAGAAAAAGCGACCATAGAAAAGGCAAAGAACCTCTACCGTAAAGAATTAGATTGGATGAGGCGAACCCCACAAGCCCGTACAACCAAATCTAAATCCCGTATTGACGCGTTTTATGTTACTGAAAGCCTGGCCAAATCCTATAAAAAGGAACGCGAAGTAGAATTGGAAATCAATATGGAGCGGTTGGGTAGTAAGATTATAGAATTACATCATGTGTCAAAATCTTATGATGGGATTAACTATATCAAGGATTTCAGTTATGTTTTCAAAAAAAATGACCGTATAGGAATTGTCGGTAAGAATGGTAGCGGTAAAACAACCTTGCTCAATATGATTGCCGGACATATCCCACCCGATCAGGGAAAAATAGTGATTGGGGAAACGGTAAAAATGGGTTATTACACCCAAAGCGGTATCAGGGTCAATCCCGGGCAAAAGGTCATAGAGGTTATCCGCGCTTTTGGAGATTATATTCCATTGACCAAAGGGAGGACACTTTCTGCCGGTAATTTACTGGAGCGCTTTTTGTTTGACCGCAAACAGCAGTACGATTATGTGGAAAAATTGAGTGGAGGTGAGCTTAAAAGATTGTATCTGTGTACGGTACTTATACAGAATCCTAATGTGCTTATTCTCGATGAACCTACCAATGATTTGGATATTGTCACACTTAATATTTTAGAGGAATTCCTTTTGGATTACCCGGGAACATTACTGGTTGTGTCGCATGATCGTTATTTTATGGATAAGATTGTGGATCATTTGTTTGTATTGGAAGATAGACAAATCAGAGATTTTCCTGGCAATTATTCGGATTACAGGATTGCAGAGAATAATAAAGTTAAATCCAGACCAACTGCAAGCAACAAAGCAGACAAACAGGTACAACCGGCCAAGAAGACATCTTTGAGTTATAAAGAAAAAATGGAGTTTAAGCAGTTGGAAGAAGATTTAGAACAATTGCAGAAACAAAAGAAAGCCATAGAGGATGCTTTTGTCAACCAGACTATTTCGGAGGAACAAATGTATGACAAAGGCCAGAAGTTAGAGCAAATTGTCAGAGCCATTGAAACTAAAGAAGAGCGCTGGTTGGAGTTGAGTATTATGATGGAATAAAATTATAGCCTGCTATAAAACATAAAAATAGGTTTTTTAGCAGACTATAGAAGTTTTGTGTTGCCGGTAGCGTGTGTTTTAGTTGACACTTACTGCCAAACCAGTGGTGAAAGCCGGGTATTTCTGAAAAGTATAATCGGCAAATAATTTAACCGGTCCTAAGTTGAACCTCATACCTGTGGTAGCTTTAAAGCCTGAAACGTTGAACTTTAAGTCAAGAGGATCTACAATAGTTTCATTAGTCGTATAAATGCCGTCGTTGTTAAAGTCATAGTTATAAGTCCCTAGAGCACTCCATGAAGTATTCCCACCGGTATAACCCAGACCTAAATAAGCATCGATAAATTTCAGGTTAATACCGCCGATAACCTGAAATGTATAAGCATTGACACCCATTTCCATTCTTTGGTTATTGCCGGCGTTATCAGCATTTTCAGGAAACACATATTTGAGTTGGGTGTTGGTATAGGCTGCAAGTGCAGAGATGGATAATGTCGGTTTTTCAGACATAAAAGCCAAATATTGGGTCAGGTCATGCTGAGCACCAATGCCAAACAATCCGAATGAAACTCCTTCATTGGCGATTTTAGGAACATAACGTAATTTAAGATCGGTTTTGGAAGGTAGCCCCAAACCTGCCTGAAACATAGGGGTGGGTATGGCTAAGGGCAATACAAAATCTTCAGGCCATTGATCTCCAATCCCTTTTGGCGCTTCAAAAGAGATGCTCCCCAATTCGTTATTAACAGACAACACACTGTTAGTGTCACTACCGGCTAAGGTAGGTAAATCACTACTACCGCTTTCCAGATTGAGGTATTGATAGTCTGAGGCAGAAAATTTAAAAACTCTATACTCATCGGGTATCATTGTGGCTGACACAGATAGAGACAAATCAAAGCCATAGGCATTGTGTGTTTTTGAGGTGGTGTACCAACTGTTGTTCAGACCATACATAAGCCCGTGGAGCACAGGTGTCATATAATGTTCCATATAGATCTGTGCATCGCCTTTTGCAGAGAATAGGTTCTCTATTTGAGCTTGAGTGCTCAAAACGCCCGAGAATAATATGATAACTAAAATTTTTTTCATGTGTAAATGGCTTTGGATATCAGTCGTTTAAATAGTATTGGCTACAATCGATACATTAATTCCCAAAGTAATACTGAAATTCATCATATCGTTAGGATTATCAGAAGTAAAGTCAATTGTGATTGTAGCATTTCCACTGGTGTCTAAACTTTCTTCAATGGCACTGAATGTTTCAGGGGTTATAACCTCAAACACAGTTCCTTCTTCGGTAGCTTCACTCACTACAAGATCTTCAAACGTTGTTAAAAGCATATCGTTATACATGATAGATCCGGAAATTGTTCCTGTGACGTCTCCGGAAAAATCAGATAGTTTATAGGTTATAGCAGTAATATCTATACTTTCTATTTGGTTTATATAGGCTTGGGTATCTGCATTACTCAGGTCGATATCAAAGTTTTTTGAATAGGAAGTTGTCCCGGTAACAGCTGTTGAGAATAGATTGAATTGTTCTGTTGCGGAAAGTTTTGTGTTTATGGTGACTTGAGTGTCTTCGTCTTTCTTACAAGCTATCAGGAAAATGAAAAGCATCAGGTTTAAAACAAATAATTTTTTCATGGTTATAATGTTTAAGGTTGTATATAAATAGCGTTTAGGGTTTGAGAAATGTTTTGTGTCAGAATTAAAATCTGTAACGTACACCTAAAGCTACATCAAAGTCTATAGTGTCGCCATAATTTCCCAACAAACCTATTTCAGGCCTTAGATCCAGAAAAACTTGAATAGGCACATCAAATAAATACTCAATTCCTATGTCCCCGTCAACATTGATAAAAGCAGTGCCGTCAATGTTTTCATATTCCTTCGGATGGTCTTTGTTTATGCCCCATGATCCCACACTTCCACCGACACCCGCATACCAGTTGAAATTACCGTCCAGCTTCCAAACCCATTGGTATAAACCGGTGACTTTAAAAGCACTATATGTGCTGTGGTTTCTAAAACCTAAATCCAGTTCTAAACGCTTGTTGTTTTTCAAACCGTGTTGGTATGAAATTTCTGCTCCGAGTCCTCCACTGTCACCCAAACGTAAGCCTAAGCTGTGCTTTGATATGTCTTGAGCGTTAACAGACCATAAAGCAGCAAAAATAAAAATGATTGATAAAAGCAAATTTTTCATAATTAATAGATTTAATAATTACTATTGTCTATTTTTTAACAAAGATAGGCATAAGTCTGTAAACCGGTCGATATAAGTTGTTAAAGTTTATGTTTTTTAAAGAATATACAATATAATGTGATTTTTGATGTATTTCTTATTACTTGTTTTGATGGGTATTAATTGGATATGCAATGGAGTGGTGAACTCGTGATTCCAAGTTTATTTTATTTTTCCATTTTAGTTGGTCAGATACTTGTCGGTCATCAGTAATTGCTGTTTTTTGTTAGTAATATACCGGTAACCTGATTTGGTCTCGATAAATGTAATGAAATATAAGTGTATGCCTTCTATTCATCTTTGTATTATGTTTATATTTGCGCTTTTATTAACCGTTTAATATTTTCTATGAAACAGTTTTTTTTAAAAATTACAAGCGTGTTGATGGCAGTCTTGATGTTTTTTGTTCAAACATTTGCCGTTGCAGTGCCTTTACCTATCGATAGAATACCGGAAAGTGTAGATGCCTCTGTTTTTCAATTAGATGAGGAAGCACTGGAGTTGGCTATGCTTGAACTCAATAACATTGAAGATTATCTCGATGTTCATGAGGACTTCACATACACTGATTTGGAACTTAATGCTAATGATTTAGCGCTCAATCTTAGCGCTGTTCCGGCTCCTGCCGGAAGTATTTATGGGCCACTGGGTATTCCTTCTTTTATTTGGGGATTTGTTTTGAGTGTCGCCGGTATCGTAATAGTTTATATTATGACTGATGGAGATAAGCAAGAAACTAAAAAATCTTTATATGGGTGTGTTACCAGTGCTGTTGTTATTGGGGTTGTCTCACATCTTGTATCTAAATCGCGCAAATAATATACTAAGACATTTTTATAACAAACTGTCTCAAAAGTTTAATAAAGTTGTCATTTTGAGCTTGTTTTTTTGACAAGACAAATCGGATGGTAAAACCCTTAATACCTGAGATCAGGTAGTTAGACGTTTCGTTAAGATTACAATGACAAACACTCCACTTCTGAGGCAGTTTCTTTTTTAGAATGATATATAATAAAGATAGATTCAATATAATATGAGTGGCACGATGTTAAAAAAAGGTTTGATGCTTTTGTTTTTGATAGGTTTTATTTATGTGGTCAATGCACAGGATTTTTACCGTATAAAAGCAGATTTTGTTATAAAAATCAAGGATTATGAAGGACATTTGAATTTGACAAAAGGTCAGGTTTTTTACGATAAAAACTACAAAGAGTTAATTTACGATATTAATTTCCCTCAAAAAGAAAAATGGGTTATCAAAGATACGCTAATACACCGCTTTGACAAGGATAAAAAGCTGATTGGAAAATCTGGTATTCCGGCTATCAACGAATTTACAATTTTTCATTTAGCTTTGAATGCCAATTTGAAAGACTTTGGTTTGAGAAATTCAATATATAGAATTGTCAAAGTAGAAAAGCAGGGCGATCTCGTTTTATCTTATTGGAGTATTCCGGATGTTAACATTGAGACCTTAGACCATATTGTTTTAGCCAAGAAGAACAACAGATTGGAGAGTGTCGTGATTATGGGCGACGGGCAAAAGATGCTCAACCAGCAGTTTTTTAGAGATTATAAGACGGATGATGGGTTTGAGTTTCCGCATCAGGTCGTTCAAATACTTTATAATGATAAACAAGAGAAAAGTTATCAGGTAACAGAATTCAAAAATATTGTTGTCAATGATATGCAAAATGACACCAAATACCATTATAAAACAAGTGCCTTATAAAGCTCTATTCAATTATTGTCTTTTTTTAGTCGTATGGTTAAGCACTGCACCAATTTCTGCACAGCAAATTATTGATGAAGACTTGAGAAGTCTTTTTGAGGTAAATCAGGAACAAACAGACTATTCGGCACCTTTAAAGAAGGCTTCCAATGAATTTGAATTTATTTTAGGAGGCGGTTTTCTGTTTTATAAAACCTTTTTGTCTTCTCAGGATGTACCCTCTTGTGTCTTTACACCGTCGTGTTCGGTATATGCTGTTGATGCTTTTACTAAAAAGGGGGTAATCCAAGGATGGTTATACACCTTTGACAGGTTGTCCAGATGCCATCCGTTAGTTAAGTCTCATCACTACCATTTTGATCAAAATATAAAACGATTCTATGACCCGGTTGATTAGTATTTTATTGTCATTGTGTCCGTTATTGGTATTGGCTCAGGAAGATTTAATGTCTTATGACAACATCTTGAAATTTGCCCGTTACCTTAAGTCTTCACAACAATATGAGTTTGCTTCACAGGAATATGAGCGTATTCATTACCTCCTGCCCAAAGATACAGCCGTTATCAAAGAACTTGTCCAAACCTACAGATTAGGACACAAATGCCATAAGATGGACAAATCATATGAAATATTGGCAGAGAACAATAGAATCTTTGAACATCATGATTTTTCAGCTGAGTATTTGAAGTTTTCGCTTACATGTAATGATTTCTCTGACAAGTACAATTTGCTCCTGTCTCAACTGCCGGATCATGACAAAAGTTTTTATGAATTGAGTAAGCTTTGGGTTTCAAAGGATTATAACGGGCTACAACTATGGACTTCACAGCATAAAGACATCAATCTGTCTTACCCGTACGATGAATTGGTGACCGTGACAAAGGACTTTACACATATAAAGTATAAGAGCCCGGGATTAGCTGTGTTGATGTCAGCAGTGTTGCCGGGTAGTGGTAAAGCCTATGTCAACAGGTGGGGAGATGCTTTGATGTCTTTCTTGTTTGTTGCGACCAATGCTTATGCTTCTTACAGGGCTTTTTCAAAAAAAGGCATCCAAAGTGCCAATGGTTGGATTTTTGGAGGCTTGGCTGTTAGTTTTTATACGGCTAACGTATGGGGTTCCCACAGGGCAGTGAAAAAATACAATCAGAAATTAAGAATACAATACCAGAAAAATGCAGAGACTATTATTTATAGTACTTTTTAGTATTGTCAATATTAATGTGTTTGCACAGGATATTGCTACCATAAAAGCCCTGGCTGATGTTCAATATGATAATCAGAACTATCAACTTGCTTTAAAAGAGTATCAGAGGGTGTTCTTTTTTGATCAAGACAAAAAGTATGATGATATTTATATCAAAATAGCGCGTATTTATAAATCCGACCATAATCATAATGAAGCCTTAAAGTATTATAATTATGCCTGGAAAACGGAACCAAATGACAGTATAAAAAAAGAAATTGTTTTTGAAAAAGTTCAGTGCTATCTGTCCGACCGTAATTATTTAATGGGGCTCAATGAACTCTTTGATCTACCGGAGAGCGATAATCTATATTTTAAAAATAAACAGAACCTTTACTTTGCCATATGTTATTTTGGATTAGATGATTTTAACGAGAGCGAACAATACTTTTTAGATATCACTGACCAGTCTCATGATATGATGATTGTGGATGCATTTGATGAGTTTGAAGCATTCCGGAAAAAATATAACCCTGAGAGAATAGAGAAAATGAGTAAATATTTACCCGGATTGGGTCAGTTTTATCTGGGGGATTGGAAAAATGGTTTAAATTCGATATTGCTGATAGGCGCCATATTGACCTATACCGGTTATACTGTGGCAACTTATGGTATTATAGACGGGCTGTTAGTGATGTCCTCTTGGTTTAACAGGTATTATAGTGGTGGATATAACAAAGCAAAATTATTGGCCGTAAAGAAAATTGAACGTCATAAAGCCGGTATTTATAAGCAGGTTTTAGCAATTGTCGATCAACAATTGGCGGAGTAGCAGGCTATGAAAATGTTAATTCTTTACATAACACTTTTATTTAACGATGTCCCGCATACTGATGTAACCTCAATTCCATCCGATGAACCGGACATCACCAATGAAATCTTTTATCATATATACAATCAGGATTTTGGGGTTGCCACGCAACTTTTGAAGGATCAAAAACAAAACTTGAGACATACATCATACCATTGGTTGTTATGCGATCTGGAATGGTGGAAAGCTGTAGCACAAAATAACCCTGAGACTTATCATGACTTAGAAACGTTTTTACTGCAAGAGCTTGACCGTGTAACACCTGAAACCCATGAGCAAGAATTGTTGGAACTCATCTATTTAAACTATTTGGTGCGATTGAAGTCTATTCAAAAAGAAAGGGTGAAGATGTTGCAATATTTTTTTAAAATAGAATCTTTTATCAAGCATTTTGATGCCTCCCGGTTAGAAGGCAGGTATAAAAGCTTTTATCAGATTTATCTCAATATATTTAAACTCACAAAACAGAAATATTTACCGTTTACGGGCATCAAAAAAGAACCTTTGATCAATGATTTAAAGCAAATGACCAATTCAGAGGAGCTAATAGATAAGACTTTGGCGACGTATTTTCTGGTTAAGGTCTATCTTGAAATCACTGAAGAACCTTATTTAGTAAAGGGATTTGTTGATGATTTGGTCGCCTTGTATCCAAGAAACAAAACCTTTGCAGGATTGAATCTTTAAAATTCTGTATTCTTGTATCGGAGCATTGGATAATGACAAGAGGTTAAATCACGCGCGTACTAAGTTCGCGATTATTCATATCTTTGTGCCGCTTACTGAGAAAGTTGTAAAAAAAAGATATTGTTGTATTAATATAAAATAAACCTAAATGGCAGACGATAAACAAAAACAAGATAAACTCAAAGCGCTGAAACTGACGCTGGATAAACTGGATAAAATCTATGGTAAAGGTACCGTAATGAAAATGGGGGATGCGGCAGTAGAAGAAGTAGAGGCTATTCCTACAGGTTCGTTGGGGTTAGATATAGCCCTTGGCGTAGGTGGTTATCCGCGAGGTCGTGTAGTCGAAATTTTTGGTCCTGAATCCTCAGGGAAAACGACACTGACTCTGCACGCTATTGCTGAAACTCAAAAACAAGGAGGAATAGCGGCTTTTATAGATGCCGAACACGCTTTTGACCGTTATTACGCGGAAAATCTGGGGATAGATGTCGATAATCTGGTAGTATCACAACCCGACTATGGTGAGCAGGCTCTTGAAATAGCCGATAATTTGATACGTTCAGGCTCGGTAGATCTTATTGTAATAGATTCCGTGGCTGCATTGACACCCAAAAGTGAAATAGAAGGGGAGATGGGCGATAGTAAAATGGGATTACACGCCAGATTGATGTCTCAGGCGCTCAGAAAATTGACCAGTGCGATTAACAAAACCAATTGTACAGTTATTTTTATCAACCAGTTACGTGAAAAAATAGGTGTGATGTTTGGTAATCCTGAAACCACTACGGGAGGAAATGCCTTGAAATTCTATGCGTCTATCAGATTGGACATCAGAAAAAGTACTTCTATCAAAGAAGGTGACGTACTCAGAGGAAATCTGACCAAAGTAAAAGTCGTCAAAAACAAAGTGGCTCCGCCGTTTAAAGTGGCAAAATTTGATATCATTTACGGTGAAGGAATCTCTAAGGTTGGCGAAATAATAGATCTGGGTGTGGATTATGATATCATCAAAAAAAGTGGTTCCTGGTACAGTTATGGTGAAACCAAATTGGGACAAGGACGGGAAGCAGTTAAAAATCTGATACAGGATAACCCTGAATTGATGGATGAGCTGGAAGAAAAAATCAAAGAAGCTATCAACGAACAATAAAATAGATATAACTAACATTAATGACCGATGCGCCAGTTGTCCATCGGTTCTTTTTTACCTTTAATAAACAAACTAATTAAACACATGAAACGTATTTTTTTATTACTCAGTATTATCGTGCTATTGATGTCTTGTAATACGGACAAAACACCTGAATATGCTTTAGTTTCGGGGAAAATTATAAACCCATTGTCTGATGAAGTCAGTATTACCAATAATAAAGGCGAAAAGGTTTTGGTAGCCAAATTAGCCGAGGATGGTACGTTTAAAGATACTATTCACGAGGCCGATGGTTTTTACGATTTCAAAGCCGGTAACGAAGTCACCAGAATGTATCTTAAAAATGGATATGATGTCAATATAACTCTGGATACTAATGAATTTGACGAAACAGTAGCCTATACCGGTAAAGGTGCGGAAGCTAATAACTATCAGGCGCAGAAGTACTTGGTCAACGAAAAAAATACCGGTAATCCTCAGGAATTATATGCATTGGAGGAAGCTGATTTTTTATCAAAAACTGAGGCTAACTTTAAAGCGTTAAATGAACTGGCAGATGCTGTCAAGGATAAATCATTTGCTCAGATAGCCAAAGAAAACCTGACAATATCCCGTGCATTCCAATTATTACAATATGAGCCTTATCATCAATTTGTGACTAAAAATAAAGATTTCAAAGTAAGTGCGGATTTTCCGAATCCCTATGAAAACCTTGACCTGACTGATGAAGAGCTTTATAAAAACAATAGGGTTTTCGCTATGATTGTGCACCGCAAGTTTATTGATGAGATTATGAAAGAAACGGGAACTGATAGAGATGCTTATATTAAAGCTTCTCTTGAAAAGTTAAAAGCCATGCCGGCAGGCGTTTTGAGAGATGGTCTGGCCAGCGATCTTTTCAGTTATCAAGAAATCTATAATAAAGAAAATGCAGATGTAGTGAAAGAGGTATTAGCTTTAATTCAGAATGAAGAAACAAAACAAGAATTAATCACCGAAGTGGCAACTATGTCAAAAATAGCCAAAGGGAATAAATCACCTGAATTTGTGAATTATGAAAATTATAAAGGTGGTACAACATCGTTGTCAGATTTAAAAGGCAAATATCTTTATATAGATGTTTGGGCGACTTGGTGTGGTCCTTGTAAGGCAGAGATTCCTCATCTGATAAAGCTGGAAAAACAATACCACGGTAAGAATATAACTTTTGTAAGTATTTCTGTTGATCGTAAGAAAGATAAAGACAAATGGCGTGCGATGATTGCCGAAAAAAATATGGTTGGCGTTCAGTTATTTGCAGATAAAGACTGGAAATCAGATTTTGTAGTCAATTACGGAATCAAAGGTATTCCTAGGTTTATTCTTATTGATCCTGATGGTAATATTGTGTCGTCAAGTGCACCCAGACCTTCAGATCCCCGGATTATAGAATTATTCAAATCTTTGAAGATATAAATTTTAGTCATCGGGTGGTTTTAAAGCCACCCGATGAACGTTTTACAGAGTTTGTTATCTTTGCCCCACTAAAAACTACAATACTTTCCTATGACAAAATCAGGAGGCATAGAACTTATGGCACCTGCCGGCAGTTTTGAATCATTGCAAGCGGCTATTGATAATGGTGCGGATTCGGTGTATTTCGGGGTAGAACAGCTCAATATGCGTGCCCATGCATCGATCAATTTTACGCTGGATGATTTACCAGAAATTACCAAACGCTGTAAAGCTAAAGGGGTAAGAACTTACCTTACACTCAATACAATCATTTATGATCACGATTTGACCATCATCAAAACTTTGCTCGACAAGGCCAAAGAAGCTGATGTTACAGCAGTGATAGCGATGGATCAGGCGGTGATTGCATATGCGAGAAGTATTGGGATGGAAGTTCATATTTCTACCCAAATCAATATTACCAATATTGAAACATTAAAGTTTTATGCCATGTTTGCCGATACGGTGGTCTTGAGCCGGGAATTAAGTCTGGGTCAAGTTAAAAAATTGGCAGATCAGGTCAAACAACAAGATGTACGCGGTCCGTCAGGACGATTGGTTGAAATTGAAGTTTTTGGTCACGGGGCATTGTGTATGGCTGTGTCAGGTAAATGTTATATGAGTTTACACACGTTTAATTCCAGTGCTAATCGTGGAGCGTGTAAACAAAATTGTCGTAAACCTTATACCGTCATAGACAAAGAAAATGGTCACGAATTAGAAATAGACAATGAATATATCATGTCGCCAAAAGATTTGTGTACCCTCGATTTTCTCGACGAAATTGTAGAGGCCGGCATAAGTGTTTTAAAAATAGAAGGTCGTGGTCGTGCGCCTGAATATGTTGCGAAAACCATCAAGACCTACCGCGAGGCTATTGATGCTATTGCCGAAGGAACTTATACACCGGATAAAGTGGAGCTTTGGATGGAAGAATTGCGTAAGGTTTACAACCGCGGTTTCTGGGGTGGTTATTATCTGGGTAGAAAGTTGGGTGAATGGAGTAAAACTCCGGGTTCACAAGCGACTCAAAAGAAAGTTTATGTAGGTGTGGGTAAACATTATTTCCCCAAAGCTCAGATAGGTGAGTTTCTTATTCAGGCCTATGATATTAAGGCAGGAGATACTTTGTTGATTACAGGACCTACTACCGGTGCTCAGGAAATAGTATTGGAGGAAATGTTTGTCAATGATGAGCAAAAAGATACAGCGACCAAAGGCGACAGTGTAACGATCAAACTGCCGTTCAGAATTCGCCTGTCAGACAAGCTGTATAAAGTCGTCAAAACAGAATACGCCGTCTAAGCCACAGGCCTTGAAACATTCAATAAGAACATATTTACGCTTTAAACTCATTGTGCTGATCCAAAGTCACCGGTTGAAGTTTGTTGGACAAAGTTTTTAAGTCAAGAAAGACATTGAATGTAGAAAAGAAGGAACACTTGAAACACAATATCAGTTAATACTATGCTCATTATTTCTTTACAAAGAGGCAAATGTATAGGGTGCAATTTCTGTGAAGAAGTTTCTCCGGAACAGTTCAGAATGTCCAAAAAGGACGGTAAGGCTGTACTACTCAACGCTCGCGAACGCAAAGGTTTTCATACCGTCAAGCTGTTTGATGAATCGCTTTATGAAGCCAATCTAAAAGCTCAAGAAGGCTGCCCGTCAAAAATTATACAGGTAAAATTGACGTAAAACCTTGGGGTTATCTTCACCCCAAAAAAACAGATAAGAGTTCTAAGAGTTAGTCTTTATACCAACCGGAATATTTCAGATAACTGGCCGCGATACGCTCTATTTCACCCGATACAAGTTCAGGAGAAATGTCTTTAACTTTTTTGGCCGGAATACCAGCATACACACTACCGCTTTCTACTACAGTTCCTTTGGTTACTACGGAACCGGCGGCAATGATACTGTTGGAGTGAATGACGGCATCATCCAGGATGACAGCATTCATGCCTATTAAGACGTTATCGTGAATGGTACAACCGTGTACGGTTGCATTATGAGCAATAGAGACGTTGTTTCCTATATTGGTCGGAGATTTCTTATAAGTCGCATGGATGACAGCACCATCTTGTACATTAACTCTGTTTCCCATTTTTATATAGTGTACATCACCGCGAATAACGGCGCTGTACCATACACTGCATTCATTACCCATGGTCACATCTCCTATGACCACAGCAGTTTCGGCAAAAAAACAATCATTGCCGTATTGAGGGGTTTTATCGTTTAAAGGTCTGATTAACATAAGTAGTTGTTTAAATTGATGAGATTTATTATTTATAGTAAAGACCGGATATTATAGTTTAAATCCTACACCCAGTCTTACGGTATTCATTTTTTCGTTTTCTATAAACCCGGTTTGTCGTCGTTTTAGTTTAGTCTTGATAAAGCTGTAATTCAGGAAAAGATAGAACTGGTTACGGAATTCCAGATTCAATCCCGGACTGATATTAAAACCAAAGAAAGAGGGTTGGAGGTTGGACTTTTTGTATTTATAAAAACTCAAGCCGCCTTCCAGAACAGCTTTTAAAGTGCCTGTGTCGTTAATGCTGTAGGTTCCAAAACCATTCACATGATGCATCATAAAACTGGTTCTGGTGACATTCTGCGAGTTGTCATAGGTTGTATTAAATATCAATTGGTCGAATTTATACTTTAATCCGTAATTAAAGTCTATATTATCACTGATCTGAAAACCAACGGCACCTCCCAAAAGCCCGTTAACTTCCGTGGCAAAATTACCTTTATCAGCCATCGTCAGCGGATAATGCAATTCGAAAGCTACGCCTGTGTTCTGAGCGTTTATTGTTGTTAAACCGATGCTAAACAATGCTATAAATAGAATGAAATGACGCATGATGTTATTATTTTTTTGTAAAAGTATAAAAACTGTCTGTCTCTACCATAAAGTCTTTTATTTTTTTAGAAAGCCATGTGTAATTTAATACTGTTTCAGTCCGTATTTGCTTCTTAGTTTTCATAGTTACGGATCTAAATGCAGTTTAGTTTTAAGTTTAGTTAGATAATTGAAGACAGCAGCTTGTTGTCCTTTGATTTTAATTGCTGGGAATACTTTAAAAAGATGTATTGTTGATGGGGTTATACAATGGCAAAGCAATGATTATAAGTTGATAAGATGTTTTTCTCCCGGCAGTAAAAGCTGAAGTCTTGTGGCCTGTTTGATATTATAATTATAAACAAATGTTAATGATTAAAATATTGATGTAATTCCTGCTTTTTATCAGTTTTAACACCCTAAGATTAAGTAAATTTGCAGCGTCAAATTAAAAAATATAATATACATTATGAGTAAAGCCGTATATATTGCCACTATGGAGAGCCAAAGTGGAAAAAGTATAGTCACCTTAGGGTTGATGCGTATGCTTTTGGGTAAAGTTGCTAACGTAGGGTATTTTAAACCTATCATCAGTGATTTAAGTGATAATAAAAAAGATAATCACATAGATTTAATTACTACGCATTTTAATCTGGATATCAAGTTTACAGATGCTTATTCTTATACGAAAAGTGAAGTATTACAAAAAAAACATGAGGGTAAAATTGATGAAGTCATAGATACCATTATTGAAAAATTCAAAAGACTGGAAGAAAAGTATGATTTTATTCTTGTAGAAGGTACTGATTTTACCGGCGAAGGTGTTGCTACAGAATTGGATATTAACACAGAAATAGCTAAAAACCTCGGTATTCCTACCATCATCGTAGAAAGCGGCGTAGGTAAAAGTATGGTAGATTTCACTAATAACCTTCTTTCTACAGCAGACCTTTTCAAAGAAAATGATGTAGAAGTTTTAGCTGTAATAGCTAATAAATTACAACCGGAAAATCTCGAGTGGGTTAAAGAAGAACTCAGAAACCGCATGCCGGCTAATGTATTGGTGTATGCTATTCCACTTGTGGAGCAATTGACCTATCCTATTATTGGTGAAATATTGGAGGATTTAGACGCCAAAGTCATCATCGGCGATGAGAATTGTATGAATAATCAGGTGGCACATACCATTGTTGGAGCCATGCAGTTGAGAAACTTCCTTACGCATATCAAAGAAAAAACATTGATTATAATTCCCGGCGATAGAGCTGATTTGATCATGGGTTCATTGCAGGCACATCAATCCAAAAACTATCCATCTGTTTCAGGAATTATTCTAAGTGGAGGATTGGAACCTGAACCTACGGTATTAAAATTATTGGACAGCTACAGTAATTGTACAACCCCTATCATATCAGTAAAATCATCAACTTTTGAAACGGCTTCTATTCTCAACAAAATGAAACCGAAAATAAAAGTTGGTAATACATCGAAAGTTGAAGCGTCTATCAGTACTTTTGAAAAATATACAGATGTAGAAGCCTTATCTAACTCTTTGATTACTTTTAAAACCAAAGGAATTACGCCCAGAATGTTTCAGTATAATTTGTTGCAAAAGGCTAAAGCATCAAAAAAACACATTGTCCTACCCGAAGGTTATGACGAGAGAGTATTGGGTGCTACCGCAAAACTCATCAGTCAGGATGTTGCAACAATTACGTTGTTGGGTGAGAAAGAGGCTATTCAAAAGAAATTATATGAATATGGCATTGAACTGGATTTAAACAAAGTTAATGTTGTAAACCCCATTGAATCAGAACACTTTGATGATTATGCTGAAACGTATTACGAATTGCGTAAACACAAAGGTATCAATATGGCCATCGCTAAGGATAAAATGGCAGATGTCTCTTTCTTTGGAACTATGATGGTTTATAAAGGACACGCAGACGGTATGGTCTCGGGTGCTGTTCACACCACACAGCATACCATCATTCCGGCTTTACAATTTGTAAAAACAAAACCCGGTGTTTCTATAGTATCATCCATTTTCTTTATGATGCTTGATGACCGTGTATCTGTTATGGGTGATTGTGCAATAAATCCTAACCCTACTTCGGAACAATTGGCGGAAATAGCCATTACTTCGGCTGACAGTACCAAGGCATTTGGTATAGAACCAAAAGTAGCCATGCTGTCTTATTCATCGGGAACCTCCGGTATTGGTGAGGATGTTGACCGTGTACGTAAAGCGACAGAGATTGTCAAAGAATTACGTCCTGACATCAAAGTGGAAGGTCCTATTCAGTATGATGCCGCTGTTGATCCGGGCGTTGGTAAGAAAAAACTACCAAACTCAGAAGTTGCCGGTCAAGCCAGTGTGTTGATCTTCCCAGACCTTAATACAGGTAATAATACCTATAAGGCTGTACAACGTGAGACCGGAGCTTTAGCAGTAGGCCCTATGTTGCAAGGACTCAATAAACCTGTCAACGATTTGAGCCGCGGTTGTACAACAGAAGATATCTATAATACGGTTATTATCACAGCTATTCAAGCCGGTGGTCTGTAAACAAAAAAATAAAGATAAATCAAAAGTATTAAACACATGAAAATTTTAGTTATAAACTCCGGAAGTTCTTCCATTAAATATCAATTATTGGACTTGCCGGATAATAAAGTGTTGTGTAAAGGTTTGGTAGAACGCATCGGCTTAGAAGATGCAGAATTACACTACGCTACAGATGATAATCAAATAGACAAAACTATGGATATTCCCAATCACGAAGTAGGTTTGGAAGCTGTCTCCCGTTTGTTAATGGATCCTGAAGTAGGGGTGATTAAGGATGCTTCTGAAATCAATGCTGTAGGACACCGGGTGGTTCATGGTGGTAACGCTTTTACCAAAACAGTGGTCATTAATGATGAGGTCAAGAGCGTCATCAAATCCTTGTTTACTTTAGCACCGCTTCACAACCCACCCAACCTTATGGGTATAGAAGTGGCAGAAAAAGTTTTTCCGCAAGCAACACAAGTAGGTGTGTTTGATACGGCCTTCCATCAAACGATGCCTGAAGTTTCTCACCGTTTTGCCATACCTAATGAATACTATGACAAAGATCATTTGCGCGTCTATGGTTTTCACGGAACCAGCCATAAATACGTCAGTGAGCAAGCTGTGGAACATTTAGGTAAAAAACATTCAAAAATCATCACACTTCATCTCGGTAACGGTTGTAGTATGACGGCTGTACAAGATGGTAAGAGTGTCGATCACAGTCTTGGATTCGGCCCTATGAATGGTTTGATTATGGGTACCCGTAGTGGTGATTTAGATCAGGCTGTTATCTTGTATCTCATGGAGAAATACAATTATTCAGCAGCTGATATTTCAACGATTTTACAGAAAAAAAGTGGTATGTTAGGTCTGACCGGTATGGTAGATATGCGTGATATTGAAAAAGCGGCCAATGAAGGTGACCGTATGGCAGCTTTGGCATTGGATATGAATGCTTACCGCATTAAAAAATTCATCGGTGCATTTGCAGCTGCAATGAATGGTCTTGATGCCATTGTCTTTACGGCAGGTATTGGTGAAAATTCTGCTGATATGCGTCAGCGTGTCTGTGAAAGCATGGATTACCTCGGTATAGAATTAGATTCAGAGAAAAATCAAGGCAGGAAAAAGTCATTTGAAGAAATACAAACAGACAATTCCCGTGTAAAAATCTATGTCATCCCTACTAATGAAGAATTGGGTATCGCACAGCAGACCTATGATTTGGTAAAATAGTTTTCGTTTTACAACATCAAAAGGTGTTATATAAAAAAGCTACAAGAGTTGATCTTGTAGCTTTTTTGTTTCAAATACGTGATTTATAAATCAACTAGAATTTATAAGACGCAAATAGACTAAAATTGCGTCCGGGTTCATAAATGCGGTCGCCCACCGTATGATCTGATGTGTTGCTGTAACTAAAACTGTTGTGATAGTAGTAGGATTCATCAAAGATGTTGAGTATGGCACCACCTACTTTAAACCCTTTGAACGGTTCAAAACCAAGTCTTAAATCCAATGTGGTGTAGCCCGGTGTTATTTCTGTTTCTCCAAAGCTCTCAGACAAACGATTTTGTTTGGCAGCAATGGTTTGTCTCAGGTCAATCCAGAACTTTGAGGTTTCGTACTTTAAACCCAGTCTGGTCATTAAGGGAGCCATTTGAGCTAAAGGTTCATCAAAAGTCTCGTTGTCTGCTTTGGTATAAGCTATGCCGGTCTTGAGTTGCAGGTTGTCCAGAATATTCCAATTGAAAAAGGCGTCAAAACCTACCTGATAGGCATCTACATTGATGAATTGTTTGGCATAGTCATACTTACTCATAAATACTTTGACAAATCTGGAATCGCCATTCATATATCGGGCAGAGATATAATCTTTCATCCTTGAATAAAAGATCGAGGCTCCTAAATTGGTTTTGGAGGTTTTATGGCTAAAAGCCATTTCCACCTGATGATTTTTCTCAGGTTTTAACAAGGGGTTACCTACATACTCATAACCGTCTGTCCCTATAGAGAAATGGTAAATATAGCGCTCTGTCATAGATGTCGAACGTTGACCCAGACCATAAGTTAATTGCACCTGAAATTTATCCTTATCGTACTTAAGGCCGAGATTTCCACCTAAGGTCGTTTCGTGGGTCCGGTCAAAACCTTCACCGTATAGTGTTTTAAACCCTGCGGCTACTGTTCCGGCTACACTTCCTTGTGTGTCGGGTGCAGGATCATTGATTTGACCGGAGACAAAATCCAATCTCAACCCGCCGGTTAAAGACATATGATTATTCAATTTATACGTTGATTCGGCAAATACTCCATAATCCTGAGTAGCGGCATCCTGCCATACCCGATCGATCTTTTCTACAGGTGTTTCTAATGTAACCCCCATCGGATTAATCTTGATTAGTCTAAAACGTTTACCATTTCTTTTGATTACATCGGCATCGAGTCCGGTATAGACAATCAGATCTTGTAAAGGCGTTAAAGTCAATTCAAACTTTCCCCCGTAGGTGTGCGCTGTGACGGGTGTTTGTGCCTCCAGTTTTACAACATTTGGCCTGTTTGCATTACTCATCAGATGCGTAACAAAAGAGTGGTAGGATTTAAAAGATAATTTGCTCAATTTGTCTGAAATATCATGATAGCTGTAATCCAATGCTATGATATAACTATCGTCTTTTGGCGAATCCATAGGCAATCCCGCATGGTCAATATCCGACCCGAATTTTTGACGCCAGTCCAATAATATACGTTGTTTACCGGTAGGATTCCATCCGGCTTTGACCGCATAGCTTGTTGTTATAAAATCTGCCGGAACTTTTATCCCGTTACCATCGGTATAGTCCCCGAAATTCCGGTATTCACCATTGACGGTAAAATCATATTCAGGTTGTGCATACGATAATTTAGCTCCGGTTGCGGTGTTATTTCCATTGGTTTCATAACCTGTCTGAATAGTACCGTGTAAGCCCGTTGCTGATGGTTTAGAACGGGTAACCATGTTGACCACGCCGCCAAACGTTTGCCCGAAACGCACTGAATATGGTCCTTTGACCACTTCAATTTTTTGTACATCTTCCGGTGTCATATGTGCCGTAATAGGATCCATACGGTTGGGACAAGCATTAGTGGTTTTTGAACTACCGTCAAATTTAATGTTGAGTTGTTCGTACTTAAAGGATCTCAGTGAGGGTTCCAGTGACATTGCCGAGCGTTTTTGTAAATAAAAACCGGGAATATCAGAGAATAAATCCGCGGCATTGCGTGGCTGACTTCCCTGTTTGATCTCATCCATTACCATAATACTGTGGGTAATATCATCTAATGGACTTGAGGTAATCAATATCTCATCCAATGCATAAAATTTTGAAGCCATTGTCACCTGCATACCGTCAGTTGCCACTTGCGTAAGCGTTGAATAATTAAGGTGTGTAAATTGCAGTATATCATCTGCAGTAGCTTCTATAGAAAACGTGCCATTTACAGTGGTAAGAGCCGTTTTGTTATTGGTTAGATTGGTTACCAACACATCTGTTATGGTTTGCTCAGTCATTTGGTCAATCACTTTACCGTTGACAGACTGAGCCTGATTCACAATACCGGCAAGCAGCATTGCGAATAAAAATACTTGTTTCATGTGTTTGTATTAAATTATAAATAAATATGGGGGCTACACATCATTGCTCTAGTCAGGTCATTAGGTTTCAGCCGTAGCAGAGCAAACCAATAAGTTTTTATTGATTTATGTGTATGATTATTTGTAATTTAAAATAGCAAAGGCGGGTGAAAAATATCTTGTGTAAAATTGTATTTATAGTGTCTTAAATAATGACAATCAGCATTTTGCTTGAGAACTGTTGAATTAATTCTAAATGCAAAATCAAAAAAATCTAAAGTGCTAACGGGATAATCCTTAAGTAAGCCGGGGGGTAGTATTGTTTCGGGTGCATCTGAAGTAGGGTTTGAATTGAATTTCTTAAGTTGTTTTTTTAGATGGCATTTACCATTACAGTGCATCTCCGGTTTGTCCTTGTTCTCGCATAGTTCAGTTCTTATATAGTTGTAATTGACTATATAATCTATCATGGGATAAATCGGTTTTATCATAGCCAGCAGATAGAGACAACTAAACAGTATGCTGAGAAAGGTTTTTTTCATTAATTCTGACTAAGGTATATTGATATTAAGTATGACTAACGGTTTATTGTTTGCTTGTAATTTCGTGTTAAAAGATCAATTAATCCAATTTTACGTTTGCTGGAGAATAGAAGTCTCTACGAGTAAATGAGAGATTGAACTGTACTTGCAAATATATACTTATTTTTGAGTACGTGAAAAAAGATTAATGCCTATTGATTTACACTGAAGGCTTACAATGAAATTCCTTTGACTGTGTTTTTTAGGGTTTTAACTATCGTGATCCTACACTGATTTATTTCTTTTATCATTTTGGACTATTGTTGAACCATTTGAGATAAACCTTTATGGCTTGTACTAATTATTATACCGTGAGTAATCGGGTTGCTATTGCCATTTGTTGTGAAAAAAGATCAATTTAGTGTTAGAATATTAGAAACTTTGTCATAGATTTTTTAATGTATTATTAGAGATAAAATAAATTAAATGCTGTTCTCAAGGGGTATTAACCTGAATTAATAAAAACTTTTGCTAAAAAGAAGGACAAATACATCTTTTAATATGATAAATATCATGTATTTATTGTTTTTATTGATTAAATTTGTAGTCTATTAACTTCAGACTGTTGTCATTAAATCATATATTTATGAAAATCACTCACCTTTATATAATGGTGTTTTTATCATTTGTGTTGTTTTCGTGTAAAAACGAACAAACATCTGTACGAACAAAAACCGATGAAGTTAATGTTACCCAAAAACAACAGGGGCAAGCCTCTATAAAAGATGAAGTATCTGCCCCTAATGCTTTACAGGTAGCAAAATCATTGGATGACTTTTCTACATTGGTAACTGCAATAGAAGCTGCGGGTGTACAAGATGCCGTAGTTAACGCAGGACCATTGACTATCTTTGCTCCTACCAATGCTGCTTTTGATAAATTACCTGCCGGTACTTTAGAAGATTTGTTAAAGCCTGAAAACAAGGAGAAACTTGCGCATATTTTGGTAAACCATGTGGCACCTGCCAATTATCCGATAAAACAATTGAAAAAAGAAGCTAAAAAAGGCAGAAAGTTATATATGGCTTCAGGCGAATACTTACCTGTTGACAACAAAGACGGTGAAATTTTTGTTGGTGGCAAAAAAGTTGTTAAAACGGTAGATGTAAGCAATGGTTGGGTACACGTCATAGAAGAGGTGATGATCCCGGAAAATTAAAACAGTACAATTCTCCATCAATTTTTCCACTTATCAGGAATATTTCATGTCTTAGAAAAGACAAACAACAATAACTTAATATAAAAAGATGAAAAAAATAACTTTGGTTTTATTAGCCTTGAGCTCAATATTATTTATCAATTGCGGTGGCAATGACAAGAAAAAAGACAACCCGTCAACGGATGTTAACAATGCAAAAGTAAAAGAAGACAATAGCACTGCTGCAGCTAATGCAGACCCGATGAAGAATAAAGGTATTGGTCCCATAAAAAGTGTGACATTAGATCCGGAAATAAACCAAGAAATGGCCGCTCAAGGTAAAGAGGTTTATGAGAAGATGTGTACGGCGTGTCATAAAGTTGACAAAAGATTTATTGGTCCGGCACCTGTGGGTATTTTAGAAAGACGATCTCCGGAATGGATTATGAATATGATCTTAAACCCTCAGGTTATGGTAAAAGAAGATCCTATTGCAAAAAAACTACTAGCAGAATACCTCTCGCCTATGTCTAATCAAAATTTGACAGAAACGGAAACGAGGGCTGTTTTAGAATTTTTTAGAACACTAAAATAACAGTGGATTAATCACATCCTATTATAATTAATTAAATATCTAATCAATGAAAACAACCTATAAATTTTATCTAGCATTATTATCCATAGCTTTCTTATTCAGTAGCTGTGGTAATAATGGCAATGGCAAAAAACGAGGTGCTCTTGGAGCTAATGCCGCTGAAAAAGTGTATGTGGCACCCGGTGACTACGATGAGTATTATGCTTTTCTATCCGGTGGATATAGTGGTAACTTAACAGTTTATGGCTTACCATCCGGTAGAATGTTTAAAGAAATTCCCGTATTTTCTCAGTTTCCTACCAGTGGATATGGGTATTCGGAAGAGACTAAACCTATGTTAGAAACCTCTTATGGTTTTGTGCCATGGGATGACACGCACCATCCTGATATTTCACAAACTAATGGTGAATTGGATGGAAGATGGGTGTTTATCAATGGTAACAACACGCCGCGTATAGCCAGAATAAGCCTGAAAACTTTTGAAACCGAAGAAATTATTGAAATTCCAAACAGTGCCGGTAATCACAGTTCATCTTTTGTTACTGAAAACACAGAATACATAGTGGCAGGTACGCGTTTTTCTGTTCCTATACCTCAAAAAGACATTTCTATTTCTAAGTATAAAGGAGAGTTTAATGGTGCTTTATCTTTCATTAGTGTAGATCAAGAAACCGGTCATATGAAACTGAAATTCCAAATATTAATGCCGGGCTTTAATTATGATTTATCGCACCCCGGTAGAGGTAAATCTCACGGTTGGTTCTTTTTTACAACTTATAACACCGAAGAAGCCAATTCTCTGTTAGAAGTAAATGCTTCTCAAAACGACAAAGACTTTATTGCAGCGATCAATTGGAAAAAAATTGAAGAATATGTAAACAATGGTGGTGGTACCAAAATGCCGGCTAAATATGTACATAACCTTTATGATGAAAGTACACATACGGCAACGTCTACTATGAATAATGAAGTTTTGGTGGTAAGACCTGAAGAAATAAAAGGAGCAATTTATTTCTTACCGACACCCAAATCACCTCACGGTTGTGATGTAGATCCAACTGGTGAATACATTATTGGTAACGGTAAGTTATCTACAGAATTAACGGCGCATAGCTTTACAAAAATGTTGGATGCCATTGAAAATAAAAAATTTGATGGCGATGCTTATGGTATCCCAATTATAAAATATGATGATGTCGTAGCCGGTGTTGTTAAATCCGGTGGTTTAGGTCCATTACATACAGAATTTGATAATAAAGGTCATGGTTATACTACTTTCTTTATCTCATCAGAAGTTGTAAAATGGAAAGTTGGTACCTGGGAAGTTGTAGATAGAAAACCAACGTATTATTCAGTTGGACACTTAATGATCCCCGGTGGTAATTCTAAAGATCCTACCGGTAAATTCCTTATAGCTATGAATAAGATAACCAAAGACCGTTATTTGCCTACCGGTCCGGAATTAGAGCACTCAGCACAGCTATACGATATTTCCGGTGAAAAGATGGAGTTAATCTACGATTTCCCCACACATGGTGAACCTCACTACGCTGCCGGTATTTTAGCTTCTAAGATAAGAGATAATTCGCAAAAGATCTATAGACTGGATGACAATAAAAACAAATATGCGACCACCAGTCAGGATCAGGCAAAAGTAGTACGCGATGGTAATAATGTACATGTCTATATGACCATGATTAGGAGTCACTTTACACCGGATAATATAGAAGGAGTAAGAGTAGGAGACAAAGTTTATTTCCACTTGACAAACTTAGAACAAGATTTTGATGTACCTCATGGTTTCTCTATGATAGGTGCTAATACCTCTGAAATTTTAGTAATGCCCGGACAAACCAAGACGATTACTTGGGAACCTAAAAGAGTAGGTGTGTGGCCATTCTATTGTACAGATTTCTGTTCAGCATTACATCAAGAAATGCAAGGCTATGTCAGAGTGTCACCAAAAAATTCTAATGTTAAACTATCTTGGAGTTTAGATGGTGAATAGATGACATTTTCGATTATTACACTCTAAAAGGGCTGTGTTTGAGATTGTATAATTATTTCACTCAGCAGCCCTTTTAATGTTAAACCATAAAACCATAATATAAAATGAAAAAAGCAGGGATAATAATGATTGTTGGATCTTTGCTGTTACTCGGACTCTTTAAATTCCCCTTGTGGAGTATCGTATTGGGAGCCCCACAATATCCTGATCCATTAGGAATGAATATTTATATAACCGGTATACAAGGTGTGGAAGAATTTGATTTAATAAATATAGATGGTTTAAACCACTATATTGGTATGAAAACCAT
>PDQD01000005.1 GCA_002747695.1 Flavobacteriia bacterium | reverse complement strand
CAAAAGGAAAAAATAAGTGCCAAAGAACTCAAAGAGATTCTCGAAATCATAGAAAAACAATCAAAATCATAAGTTATGGAAATCTTGCTCAACTCAGCACTTTGGCTATTAGTTTTTAGTTTGATTTATGCTTTGGTATTGTCTAAATTCTCTTTTTTTCAGACCAACCGTTGGTTTTTATTGACCGGTATTGTAGCGGCATTTGTACTGCCTTTTTTACATTTTAATGTTGTAATAGAGCAAACCCTTGAGGTTTATACAACTCAGCCGGACATGGTCTTTAGTCCCGTTCAGGAAGAAGTTGAGAGAACCATCAATTGGATGCAGGTTTTATGGATTGTTTATGGAGCCGGCGTTCTGGTTGTTATGATCAAATTATTGGTTGGTTTATGGTCTTTGTACCGGCAATACCGCCGGGCAGATATTGAACAATACGAAGGTCTGCAAGTGACTAAAACCAATCAGCCGGTATCTGCTTATTCATTTTTTAACTGGGTGGTTATCAATGCCGGTGTTGATTCAAGTGAACAACAAATCTTATTGAAACATGAAAGTGTTCATGCCCGCCAAAAACACAGTATTGATATGATATTGGCAGAACTATTAACCGCTATACACTGGTTTAACCCCATCGCCTATTGGTATAAAAAGCAGGTTGTCCGGAATCTGGAATTTATTGCTGATTATAAAACCCAACAGTTACAGCCGGACAAATCGCTTTATGCCAAAATACTGGTCAAGTCAGTTACTTACCCCAAAAACTATGCATTAGTCAATAATTTTAATTCAAGTCTTATTAAAAAACGCATCACTATGTTACACCGTAAACCTACATCACCGCAAAAAAAATGGTTATACCTATTGATTATACCCGTTCTCAGTTTAGTGTTTTTTGCTTTTAACCGCCAGGAAGTGGTAAGCTATATCCCAGAAGTGGTAAGCTATATCCCATCTGATAATCAAATCCTGAATGATACTGTTGTTTCTAAGGGAAAGACGTTTGAATTGATTATCGATAAACATACCACAGATGAAACCCTTAAATTAAACCAGAAGTTTTTAGCTTTTCAAAATGTGGATTTTAAGTATTCCAACTTAAAACGTAACGCCAAAGATGAAATTACAAGCATAACAGTAGAGTTGGTTAATAAGTTTGGATCCACGTTTTTTAATGCAAATGCTAATGTTCCTATTAAGCCTATAAGAATCTATGTGGATTTTGTTACAACTCAGATGTCTGTAGGTTTGGTTGAGGCTATGGTTGATGAAGAGAGTGTCGGTGAAAAGATGTCTAAAACCAATCAGTTAGAGCCGGAAGGAATAGATAGAAGATTTGAAGTGCAAGATTCTGTCGTGATAGTTTATGATACTCAAATAACCCATAATGATCGAAGCAACTGGACACAGTTCAAAAACCTAAAAGTTGAATATGACGATGATGGTAATAAAATTTATATGGTAGATGGTGAGGAAATTACCGAAAGAGAATTCAATGAACTGTTAATGGGTAAAGTCAAGTTTGAAGTTTACACAAAAGACACTGAACCATCGACCAAAAGTGCTTTTATGATAAAGACGACCGGTGATGATTCCAAAACAGTGACTATCATAGAAAAAGAAGGGCAAATCATTTATAAATATGATGGTAAGGAATTGAAAAAAGAAGAATTGAATCAGATTGATCCTTCAAAGATAAAAGATATAAAAATCATCAAAAGCTGTAAGGACAGTATCAGTACTTATACCAATGATAAAAAATAGATGTCTGTTATTCCGGGGACAAAGATAATTGATGCCACTCAGCCTGGTATTTGTTCAAGTATGTTGTCTATAGAAACCCTAAAGCCAATTTAGCTTCTTCACTCATCAAATCCTGATTCCAGGGTGGATCAAAAGTGAGTTCTACCGTTGCTTCGTCAACACCGGAAATGGAGGCTATTTTTTGCTCTACTTCCAAGGGCAGGCTTTCGGCAACCGGGCAATTAGGCGTGGTCAAAGTCATCAATATTTTTACGGCTTTACCATCATTCTTGATAAACACATCATAAATAAGACCCAATTCATAAATATCTACCGGTATTTCCGGGTCATAGATAGTTTTAAGGGTTTGTATGATATGTGCGGTTAATTGTTCCTGTTGTGCTGGATCCATATTATAAAATCATTCTGAATAATAGCAAAAATAGAAAAATAATTGGGATTCTATGGGACTGTTTCAGATATTTACTCGATAGTTTGATAGACTATATTTATCGTTGGTAGGTAACTTGTTTTTTGAATGTCTTTGCTGAATAATCTTCTGTTTTGGGCAATCATAAATTAATTTTTCGAAATAATTTCTTTAAAACCTTTGTTCGTTAACTTCCATTGTTTTAATGATTTTTGATCCGAATAAAATCCGGTGTCATCATCAAACGCATATTCATTATAGGACAAAATTTTGGTTTTTGAATCATAGGTCATGTTCAATTCACCCATTCTGTGTGTTGCAGCGCAAACTTTAAAAGTTTTAATAATACTGTCGTTACTTATTGTATAAACTCTGGCACATTGGTATTTTTTATTGCCACAATGTCCTCCATAACCAATAATCAGGTAATGTGTTTTGTTATTTATTTGGATTTGATGCAATTGACTTAAATATAAATGACTGTCATATTCACCGGTATCATTGTCATTACCTAATAAAAGAGTTCTAATATTGTTGGTTTGCGTTTTAAATTGAGCATATGTTGAAGTGTAAAAATGACAACCAAAGTCCCGTTCATGCCAACAATACAATTTAAGTCTTTTATCCGGGCTCATCTTAATGGTTATATATTTTGATAATTTATCATATGGATTATAGAAGTTTGCGGTATCTTTAATTTCGTTAACCATTCTTTTTTCTACTAAAGCATACATATAACTACTCAATTCTTTATCTGCTGAATAATATATTTTAAATGTAGAACTCAGAAACTCATCGGAGTAATTATCGTTTTGTGCTGAAGTTTTTGAGCAATTGAAAAGGATTATCAATAGAATTATTGACAATCTGTTTATCGAATTGTACATGATTGTAGAAATATATTTGATGTTATAATCATACATAAAAACAGCTTTAAAATTCAGTAAGTGAAGTATGACTCTACAGTTTATAGTTTTGTTTATTGTAGTTTGTGTTTTTTAGTCATTATTACCACACGACACCATCAAATGGTATCATCTCCCTATAGCACTTGACCGTTTTTACTCATACTACTTTGTGCAAGATAAGAAAATTGTGTGCAGTACAATCCATAGGTGTATGATTCTTAATTACAGGTGCGATGACACAAGTCGTCCTTTCAGTATTGACTTGGCTAAGGCTTTAATTTAGGATTGTTATGGTGCCTGTCGTGGTCCCGTTGGGCTTTTTTGGACATATTCTGTTCAAAAGCGGCTTGTAAATCCACCCCGGTTTGATTGGCCAGGCATAACACCACAAACAAAACATCTGCCAGTTCCTGCCCGAGGTCTTTGTCTTTGTCGCTGTCTTTTTCACTTTGTTCACCGTAACGGCGGGCTATGATACGGGCGACTTCGCCAACTTCTTCTGTGAGAATGGCCATATTGGTCAGTTCATTAAAATAACGTACTCCGTGGGTCTTGATCCACTCATCAACGGTTTTTTGGGCATTTGTTAAGTTCATTTGTTTTTTGTTTTGCGTTCGGGTTCAGAAAGGTTGTATTGGGATGTCTTTCGGGAGGATTTATTCCAAATACGTCATAAATTCTTTACGGGGAATTTCATAAGCGCCCAGACTGGCCAGATGATCATTATACACCTGGCAGTCTAAAAGTTTGTATTGTTTTTGTTCCAGATGTTGACACAGGTGTATAAATGCTACTTTAGACGCATTACTCACATGACTAAACATGCTTTCACCGCAAAAGATATCACCCAAATCTACGCCATACAGACCACCTACCAGGTCATTACCCTGCCATACTTCCACAGATTTGGCGATGTCCAGTTTGTGCAACTCCAGCATGGATTGTAAAAGTTCATCTGTAATCCATGTGCCTTGTTCACCCCTGCGGGCAATGGTTTTGCAGGAGTAAATGACTCTTTCAAAAGCTTGGTTGAAGGTTACCCGGAACGTTTGGGTTCTCAATACCTTTCGCATGCTTTTACTGATGTAAACTTCATGGGGTTTGAGCACCATACGCGGATCCGGGGCGTACCAGATAATGGGTTCATTGTCGTTATACCACGGAAAAATCCCATGATTATACGCCTCAAATAAGCGCATGGGATTCAAGTCTCCACCTATGGCGATAATACCTTCACGACTTGCCATGTCAACCGGAGGAAAACTGTAATCTGCTCCTAGTATAAACACAAGCTTTAAATTTTATGCAGCTGTTTTATGATACTGTATATGTTACGATGCTACCTTTAGAAAGGTAAATCATCCGGACCGTCTGCGTTATCGTCAGTTTGCGTTTGTTCCATATTAGCCGGTGGGGTCATTGGAGGTGGCGGGGTAGAAGGGGTAACTGCTTGCATGACTTCTATTCTCCATCCGTTAAGCGAATTGAAATATTTGGCTTCACCCTGAGGGTTGATCCATTCGCGACCACGAATATCAAAGGTGACTTTGACGGTTTGACCTTCTTGTAAAGGATCAAGCAAAGCACAGCGGTCTTGTGTAAATTCTATATTGATAAACTGAGGATACTGGTCTTCGGTAACAATAATGAGTTCGCGTTTTTTAAAGCCGTTGGCACCGTATTCTTTTACGGGCTCTATTTTTTTGATTTTTCCTGTAATTTCCATGTACTAAAATTATTCTCGATTAAGTGAACAAAGATATCATTGTTTTACGAATCAAAAAAATTTAAATAATTGTAACAATTCAGCCACTTGTGAGTCTTATCGATAACATATTTTTTAAATAACTGTTTTTTTATTCAAATTATGAAACAAATAATCTTTACATTAAGTTTAATTTTAACAATGCAAGTAGCTATGGGACAACAGGTTGCGTATGAGGAATACGATTTAGATAATGGTTTACATGTCATCTTACATCAGGATAACACTGCACCTGTCGTGACGACTGCTGTGATGTATCACGTAGGCGCTAAAGACGAAGATCCCAGCCGTACAGGCTTTGCTCACTTTTTTGAACACCTTTTATTTGAAGGAACTAAAAATATAGAACGTGGCGAATGGTTTAAAATAGTCTCCTCCAATGGGGGTGTGAATAACGCTAATACTACTGATGACCGTACGTATTATTACGAAGTCTTCCCGTCTAATAATCTGGCTTTAGGCTTGTGGATGGAATCAGACCGTATGTTACAACCGGTGATCAACCAAATAGGTGTTGATACACAGAATGAAGTGGTCAAAGAAGAAAAACGTCAACGTGTAGATAACCAACCCTATGGTAATATTATTGCTGAAATCAAGAAAAATACGTTTAACAACCACCCTTACCGTTGGGCGACCATCGGTTCTATGGAACATTTGGATGCAGCAACATTAGAAGAATTTATTGCTTTCAATAAAAAGTTTTATGTGCCTAATAACGCAGTGCTTGTTGTTGCCGGAGATATTCAAGTGAATGAAACCAAGGATTTAGTCCGGAAATATTTCGGAAGTATTCCAAGAGGTGCTGATGTCACCAGACAAACTTTTGAAGAAGAACCCATAACCAGCGTGAGAAAAGCGGTCTATCACGATCCTAATATTCAGCTTCCTGCTATCGCGGCAAGCTATAGAACTCCATCTATGAAAACGCGTGATGCTTATGTTCTGGATATGATTTCTACATTGCTCAGTGACGGTAAAAGTTCACGCCTCTACAAGAGATTGGTAGATGATAAAAAAATGGCGCTTCAGGTTATGGCCTTCAACTTTAGTCAGGAGGACTATGGTATGTATATCATCTTTGCTCTGCCTTTGGGCTCTACAACCCTGGATGAACTATTGGTAGAAATCGATCAGGAGATTAAAGTGCTGCAAACAGAGTTAATTTCTGATAAAGATTTACAAAAGCTAAAAAACATCTACGAAAACAGGTTTGTCAACGCCAATGCCACTGTTCAGGGTGTAGCCAATTCACTGGCCAAATATTATATGTTGTTCGGTAATACTGAGCTTATCAACACAGAAATTGAGATTTACAATTCTATTACTGCTGAAGAAATAAAAGCAGTAGCCAATAAATATCTCAATCCTAATCAAAGGGTAGAATTGGAGTATTTACCTACAGAAACCAAAGATTCAAAATAATACAGATATCATATTTATCATGAAAAATACATTTTTAATTGTTTTATCATTAATGATTTTAATGAGTTGTAACACCACAAAGCATACAATGCAGACCAAAGATTTTGACAGAAATACAATGCCTCAACCTGGACCGGCACCCAAAGTTAAACTCGGGAAACCTCAGACTTTTACTTTGGATAACGGTTTGAAGGTTTTGGTCGTTGAGAATCACAAATTACCACGTGTAAGAGTTAGTTTGACATTAGATAATACGCCTGTTTATGAAGGGGATAAAGCGGGGGTTTCTTCATTGTTATCCGGCTTATTCGGTACCGGTACACAGTCTATGTCCAAAGATGATTTCAACGAAAAAATAGATTATTTAGGTGCGAGAGTTTGGTTTGGTAGCCAAAGTGCCGGCATGCGTTCATTATCCAAATTCTTCCCTGAAGTTTTCGGATTGATGGCAGACGGCGTTTTAAATCCTAAGTTTACACAAGAGGAGTTTGACAAAGAGCGTGATAAAGCTATAGAAAACGTCAAGTCCGGTGAAAAAAGTGTAGGACAGGTTTCTAACAGAGTGGAAAGATTTTTGGCCTATGGTTCTAAGCATCCTTATGGTGAATTCACAACGATTGAGCACTTAAAGCGTTTAAATCTGTCTGATGTAATCAATTTCTACAACACCTACTATAAGCCAAACAATGCTTATCTGGTCGTTACCGGAGATGTGACACTTGAAGAGGTCAAGACCTTGGTCAATAAATATTTTAAAGCCTGGTCAGCTAAAGACCTTCCCGATTATACATTGCCAAAAACATCTAATGTGGCTCAAACGCAAATCAATTTTATAGATATGCCTGAGGCTTCTCAAACCCAGGTTGATTTCGTGAGTACAGCGCATTTGACTATGGGTGATCCTGATTATCCTGCGGTTTTGGTAGCTAATCACATTTACGGGGGTGATTTCAATTCACACCTCAATATGAATTTGCGTGAAGCCCACGGATTTACTTATGGTGCCAGATCATCATTCAGAGCCAACAAATATGTCTCTATGTTGCAAGCCGGTGCCAAGGTTCGTAATCAGGTGGTGGATAGTGTCGTTGTTGAGATGGTAAAAGAGCTCAACCGTATGTACACAGAACCGGTGACCGAAGAAGAACTTAAAACGGTAAAAGCCAGCTATTCAGGAAACTTTGTCATGAATGTGGAAAAACCGGAAACGGTTGCGCGTTATGCGTTGAATATTGAAAAGAACAATTTGCCGGCAGATTTTTATGAAACATTCCTCGAAAGAATCAATGCGGTTACTGCTGAAGATGTGATGCGTGTTATCAACAAATACTACAACAAAGACAACACACGTATTATCATCACTTCAAAGGGTAGTGAGGTTATTCCGGGCTTGGAAAAATTAGGTTATCCTATATATTATTTTGATAAATACGGTAATCCTGCTTCAAAACCCAAATTACCGGAAGCTGTATCTAGTGATGTAACCCCCGAAATGGTGATTGATAAATACCTCACAGCCATAGGCGGTAAAGACAAGCTGAACGCTGTAAGAACGATGTCTTATACCTATGAAACAAAAATGCAGGGTATGAAGGTTCAAATCAACTTTAAGATGGAGACCCCCAATAAATTATATCAGGAAACTGTAGTTATGGGTCAGGTATACGGCAAAATGGTTTTCAACGGCAATACCGGTTATATGGAGCAAATGGGAGCTAAAAAAGATTTGCCTCAGGATCAGGTAGAATCGTTGAAAAAACGTCAATCGTTATTTGAGGAATTAACACTTTTGAAAAGCGGTAAAACGCTGAAAGTAGAAGCAATCGTACCGGTCAAAGGTAGTGAAACCTATAAACTGGCGATTGATGATGACGGTAAGGTGAGCTATAAATATTTCGATACCAAATCAGGATTGTTGGTGAAAGAAGAGAAATCAGAAAAAGGACCTGATGGGAAAGAAATGTTAGTGCCTACTGAATATTCAGATTATAAAGCCGTTGATGGTGTTTTGATGCCGTTCAAGGTTTCTTCACAAGCCATGGGTCAGACTATGGAGATGATGATGAAAGATTTGAAGATCAACCCGTCATTGCCTAAAAGCATTTTCCAATAGAAAATCTTAAAAAATTCCTAAAACCCTGTTGAAATGACTGTTTTGACAGGGTTTTTTGATGTCAACGCTATTTTGGCGTGATTTATGATTTTAAGCGTTATGCAGAATACCCTTAAAAATGAAAGCTTCTGACAATTAGTGTTTTATTGCCGGTTTTATACTGGATATTTCAACGCTTGCCAGACCCGTTTTTTAGGTTGAAATCAAATTGAATCACAAATCATATTTATTAATTAAAAATCCGTACGTTTGCGCCATGCAAATTCAAGTTTTAAAATCCAAAATTCATCGTGTAACTGTCACTGGGGCAGAACTCAATTATGTAGGTAGTATTACCATAGACGAAGATCTTATGGACGCATCAAATATTATTCAAGGGGAGCGTGTTCAGATCGTCAATGTCAACAATGGTGAACGCCTTGAGACTTATGCCATTCCCGGGACACGCGGGTCAGGAGAAATTACCCTGAACGGCCCGGCAGCTCGTAAAGTGCAAAAAGGAGATATAGTTATTATCATTTCTTATGGCTATATGGGCATAGATGAAGCGAAGACTTATAAGCCGACAGTTATTTTTCCTGATGAAAAGTCTAATAGTATAGACTAATACATAGTTTCTTATCAGAGCATAAGTAGATTAACATTTTTCTTATAAGCGCGTTGAATAAAACTATTAGAAAAATATTGAGTATTGTCGTCCCTTTGGGGATAGGTATTTTGATTATATGGTGGGCGTTATCGACTTTGACCCCATCGGATAAAATTGAAATCAAAAAGGCTTTTTTAAGTGCCGATTATTTTTGGATCGGTATATCAGTTGTCATTGCGTTGTTAAGCCATTTATCCAGAGCCTATCGCTGGAAATACTTGTTGCAGCCTTTAGGCTATAAACCCAGATTGATTAATAGTGTATTTGCCATATTTATTTCGTATTTAGTGAATTTGGCTATTCCCAGAGCCGGTGAAGTTGTCCGGGCAACCACTATGAGCAAGTACGAAGCCATCCCATTTGAAAAAGTTTTTGGGACAATAGTAGCCGAAAGAGTGGTAGATATGATAATTCTTATAGGAATCATTATAGGTGCCTTTTTCTTTCAGGTGAGTTTTTTTAAATCCCTCTTTTTACAAAAAATACCTGACCAACCTTTGATGCTGATTTCATTGGGAATTCTGGCTGTAAGTTTTGGTCTGGCTTTGCTGTACTATATCGGGCGGTCTAAACACAGATTTTTTAAGAAAATCCGTCGTTTTTTCAAAGGCTTGTGGGAAGGAATGACCAGTATATGGACTATGGAGCACAGAGGTGCATTTATTGCCCATTCATTATTTATCTGGGGAATGTACCTGTTGATGTTTTATACCGCTTCTTTGTCTATGGAATCGACTTCACATTTAAGTTTTGGCGCTATCATCAGTGGTTTTATAGGCGGCACATTTGGAGTAACTGCCAATGGTGGTTTGGGGACTTTTCCGCTTGCTGTCAAGGAGGTGCTCTCCTTATATGGCGTAAATGCCAATGAAGGATGGGCATTCGGCTGGTTGTTGTGGTCTACAGAAACAATTCTCGTTCTGGTGCTTGGCGTAATCTCTCTGATTGGTATTCCCCTTTACAACAAAAAGTTTTTTAAAGCATAAATTTGAAACTCAAAAGTTGATATTTGACATTCAAAATTCCTAATGCTAACCTGCATTTTTAGATTTCAAAGTAAAACCCTGTACTGTCAATTATTTTAACGCTATCAAATTGCTTAGAATCAGTGATTGTAAATGCCTGGTCGATGTGAGGTGATAAATCATGGTTGCATTCAAATAATTTATAGTCAGTTTTTTAAAGTTGTTTGTTGTGTTGCAACATTTATGAAAATTTTGCCTGAAAGACTGTGGGTCATCAATTGTTATTGAAAACTTAAGACTTCAATGTGTCAATTAATTTAACATATTAAAACAACCATTCACAACATTTGATAACTGATTTTAGAAGAGAAAATAGGGCTTTAGGGTTTATAAAACCTGTGGTTTTAGACTGTCCTTTAAAGTTTATATCTTTTTGTCAATGGCATTTGTAAAGTTTCAAAACCCAATCTCATTATCCCAATCTCACATTCAATAAAAAACCCTGCTTAAATAGTTTAAACAGGGATTTGTTGTTTGTATAATGATGCCGCTTTTAGGCTACGGCAGTATGTCGATTATTCCTGAAATGTGGGTTTAAAATCTTTTTGATAGGCTTCCCATTTTTCTTTGGTGTTGATAACTTTATAATCTTCTTTGGCAATCAGTTTTAAGTACAACTCCAATTGTTGAGGTGTTTGATAGCCTCTAAGCGGTAAAACTAAATCGGCATTATCATCCAAAAAGATAATAGTAGGATAAGCCCTTACCTGGAAATAGGCTGACAATTGGTGTGACGAATTTCTTTTAAGGTCTTTGGCCGGATCGTAGTTAGGGTTTGTAAACGTTTTCCCTTTAAACTTGATGGTCTCATTGCCCTCAGCATCAAACTTTACGGCATAAAAATTTTCATTGATATATTTGACTACATCTGCATTGTGAAAAGTCTTTTTATCCAACATTTTACAAGGTCCGCACCAATCGGTATAAGCGTCTATCATGATTTTCTTTGGATTGGTTTTTTGGGCCGCTACGGCTTCCTCCAGAGTCATCCAGTTGATGGTTGTTGTTGCTGTTGCTTTGTCCGTTGTAGGATCAGAATCAGGTAAAGAGGCAAAAGCAAAATTTACGACCAATGCCAAAGCGATAACGAGGTATTTCTTCATTGTTTAAAGTGTTTTAATTAATAGTTCTGTTGCTTGTTTAGCAAATAACGTTCCAAAAATATAAAATGAAATGGATTTTACCATTGTTGTCATGTAAACAAATGTTACATAGGCAGTTTTATCACACTAAAATCAATCAAAAAAAACGTATCTTAAGCCACGCTATTAGGGTTTTATCATAAGTAGTCCGGATATGCTCAGTCCATGATGACTGTGATTGTAGTATATGCCACAAACCGGCTTATTTTAGAATTCTAATCACTGCACAAGACGTAAACCGGATTTATAAACCTTAAAATAAGTCATCTGATGAACAAAGTATTAATTGCCGGCGGTACCGGACTTATTGGTCGGCATCTGACCCGAAAATTACTGGATAGTGGTTATACTGTCCATATTCTATCCAGAAGTAAACGTCAGTCCACAGCTGACAATCTGCATTATTTCGTTTGGGATATTAACAAAACGTTTATAGATTCCCAGGCATTTGACGGGGTAAAGTTTGTCATCAATTTGGCCGGAAGTGGTATCGGAGCGCAACGCTGGACAGAGTCCTATAAAAGAGTCATTGTAAAAAGCCGGGTCAACGGTACAAGATTACTTTTTGAACACATCAAGTCCTTAAATATTTCTATCGATAAATATATCGCTGCTTCAGCTATTGGTTATTATGGAACCACTACTGCAGATCGTATATTTACTGAGGAAGATGCGCCCGGTCATGATTTTTTGGCAGAGGTGACCCAAGCTTGGGAACAGGAAGCGCTTTTGTTTGAAACCATAGGCATTAAAACCGTATTGATGCGTACCGGTGTTGTTTTTGACCGGTCCGGTGGTGCATTTCCCAAAATCTACAAGCCCGTTCAAAGTCGTATGGGAGCTGTTTTAGGCTCAGGACAGCAGATGATTCCCTGGATACATATAGACGATATGGTGTATGCTTATGTTTTTATGCTGGAACAGGATTTGGCTGGAACTTATAATATCGTTGCTCCCAACCCTGTCAATAATAAAGTGCTGACCCATACTATTGCCAAAATCCTGCACAGAACTATATGGTTGCCGCGAATCCCCGGATTTGTTTTAAAACTAATCCTTGGAGAACAAGCCATGCTGGCTTTGGAAGGTTGTGCCGTGTCTTCGGAAAAACTTAGTCGTGCAGGTTTTAGTTTTAAATACCCTCAGTTGGAGGAGGCTTTACAGGACTTGCTCAAGCCGCATTAGTCATGTCATTAACGGTGAGCTGACGCAAGGCGTCTAAACCATCTATTTCAAAGGTTGAGTAATGCAACAGATGTGCTAAAAATAACAACAAACCATACCCCAAACATGTAGGGCTATTTCATCTGCATATGTTTGACTATAATCCTCCTATGTATTTATATTGAAAAGTGTGATGAATAATGCAGATTAATCCGAAGTCGTAGGTGTATCATCTTTGACTTCTATAGATTTGTAATCCAGCCGCTTAACAACCCACGTTTTGAATTTGTCAAATTGCTCCTGATAATCTTTGTTCTCTTTATCCCAAACCGAAGAGATGACTACTACTGTATCAATCGTTTTGTAATTGTATTTGAATTCTCTGGCAAAACTGACACCCTCTAAATGGGAATAGTTGATACGGGCCTCATCAGCGATTTGTTTTAGAGGAATATTATTATAGGCAATTTGTTTTTCCAGTGCTTTCAGTGCTTCGTCTTTGGTACGGATGAGTTCAAACTGGGTGTTGTAAGCCTTTCGTATTTCTTCTACTTCAGATATTAACTCAGAGTCATCGCTATTCTGATGAACAATCAAACGGGTTTCTTTAAGTCCCATTTTGTCCATTTTCTGTTGCCAGCGTTTGATATCTTCAGGGTCAACACTTTGACCAAATACCGTAAGCGTGATAGTTTTGTTCTTATAACTATAATTATCTTCTTTCATATCTATCAAACTATAACCATCATCTTTGACATCATTGATGATTGATATAGCTTTTTGTTGGAATTGTTTTTCTCTTACCAGTTGGTAAAATTCATAGATACTGCCTATAAAAACCATCAAGGCTACAAATGTAGCCACTCTTGCAATATTTGAATTTCGTGCAGAATCATCATGTCTCAGAGGTCTGAAGTTTAAAAATTTAAGAATAACAAAGGTGGCTAATGCTATAAATGTAGAATTGATGATAAATAAAAAGAAAGCCCCACCAAAGTAATGTAAGTTTCTGACAGCCAGTCCATAACCTGCTGTGCACAACGGTGGCATAAGTGCCGTAGCAATAGCAACACCTGCTATGGTATTGGTCAATTCAGAGCGTCGACTAATCGCGACAATAAGGGCTAATCCCCCTGATATGGCAATCAATACATCCCGTAAATCCGGTGCCGTTCTGGCAAGAATTTCAGGGGTTTCCTCCTGAAATAAAGGGATGCTGAAAAATAAAAATGAAGTAATGATACTTATGGCTACCATCGTCCCCAGGTTTACTAACGAACGTCTTAAAGTATAAACATCATTGATGGCAATGGACATACCCAGCCCCAAAATAGGACCCATCAATGGTGAAATAAGCATGGCGCCAATGACGACAGCAGTTGAACTTACATTGAGTCCTACAGAGGCAATAAGGATAGAAAAGATTAAAATCCAGGCATTGTGTCCTTTCATGCTGATCCCGTCCTTGATGTCTTTGATGGTACCCGCTTTGTTGGTTCCTGTAGAAATATCAAATAAGTCTCTTAAATAATTTTTAAGACTAAAATACTGCTCGTTAGTCTTGTCAGCCTTTTTTGGATCACTTTGTGTCATGATGTTAATTTTTGAGAAATGGACTTAATGTCCTGCTCATTTTCTTTGGGTAAAATTACTAAATAGTCTCCTTCATCGATGACGATAAAATCATGTAAACCCTGAATGAATACCTTCTTTTTAGCAGAGGTTCTTATCATGTTTCCACCGGCATCTTTTGTAATGGCATGACCGCCGATAACCGCGTTATTAGTGGTGTCTTTGGGTAACTTCTCATACAGAGAACCCCAGGTACCCAGATCATTCCAACCCATATCGACCGGTATGACCTCTACATTTTCAGAGGGCTCCAGGATGGCATAATCTATAGAAATGCTCTCAGCCTTAGGATAAGTGTCTTGTATAAAACCGGCTTCTAAGGTCGTATTATACACATTGTTGTCATGGTTAAATACCTTTAACATGGTCGGTTGATACATTTTGAACGCCTTCAATATTGACTGTGCTGACCAAATAAAAATACCGGCATTCCACAGGTAATTGCCTTGAGCTAAAAACTTTTGAGCAGTAGCTAAATCGGGTTTCTCGGTAAACCTGACCACTTTTTTGACTGCTCCGGCTGTGTTGTCATACTGGATATAACCATAACCTGTATTGGGGTAGGTCGGTTGGATACCCAGAGTCATCAGTACGTCATGTTGAGAGGCGTGTTCAAAAGCCCGCTTCAAGGTGTCTGTAAAAACATCTTCCTTTTCTATCCAATGGTCACTGGGAGCAATAATCATAACTGCCTCAGGATTTTGTTGTTGTATCTTCAAGGCTGCATAGAGCACTGCAGGCGCTGTATTACGCATGGCAGGTTCCAAAACCAATTGATTGTCAGAGACCTCAGGGAGTGTTTCTAAAACCAAAGCGCGATAGCGGTCATTGGTGGAAATCAGTATGTTTTGGGGAGGTATGACCCGGCTTAAACGCTCAAAAGTATGGCGTAATAAGGATTTTCCTGTCCCTAACATATCGTGAAATTGTTTGGGATGATCTTGTGTGCTTACAGGAAAAAATCTTGAGCCTACACCGCCTGCCATAATAACGGCAAAATGATTGTTGTTAACCATATCTTTTTAGTTTTTAGTTGATTTTATGGACTTCTGCTAATTGGTTGATAAGGTAATCCCGGTTTGTTTTTACCTCATGACACATATAGCGTGTCCTTTTCTTTGATCCTAATTTGAAAACTTTACCTTTAAATTCAAAATAATCGTCTGTTTTCAAGTCATTTAACAGTTGTGTGCCATTAGGCGTGTCATATTGTTTTAAAGCTTTTGCCAATGTGGGGTCTGAACTGCTGGACGCCTTAGGGTTTTTCATGTGTTCTACCATGATGTTGTGTAAAGTTTCGGGAAAGATGCGTTGATCAAGCATTGGTGTCATTAAATCCCGAAACATGGTTTTCCACTCTTTACCATGAGGTTTGCGGCGTCTTATATATTTTTTATACACCTTATAATGTGCTATTTCATGCAAAAGTGTTATCAAAAAAGCGTAGGGATTAAGATTGTGATTGATACTGATCATAGGTTGACGTCCTAAGCCACTTCTGAAATCACCGTGTTTGGTCGAACGCTCTCTGGTGATTTTAAGGTGTACTGGATGTTGTTCCAATAAAGACACCACATAATCCAACGCTTTTTCAGGGAGATATTGAGCTAATATTTGATGGTACTTTTCTCTGTTCAAGACTTTAATCATTAAGGTGTGGAATTAGCGACCGGTATGAGTTTCCCGTTAAAAAATTGTTGTCCTGTCAGGGCAAAATGAGCGATAAATGCTGCCATCTCTTCTGGGGTGACAGGTGCTTTAAAATCCGGAAATGCTTCCTGAAGCATTTCGGTTTGTACGGCACCCAGTGCCAGGACGTTAAAAGCGATATTATCTTCTTTAAACTCTTCTGCCAGTACTTCTGTCAAGGTAATCAAGGCGCCTTTTGAAGAGCTGTAAGCAGATAAGCCCGGAAATTTCATGCTGCCTTGTACACCGCCCATACTGCTTATATTGACGACATGACCATTTTCCTTGATGACCGGTAATAACAGCCGTGTGATTTCAGCTACGGCAAAGACATTGACCTGATATAGTTTTGCAAAATCCTGAGAGGATAATGATAAAAACGGTTTGTTAATCAATAAGCCGGCATTATGGATGACAATATCTACTTTACCGTCTAAATGCTGATCGACAGCCGGTAAGAGTTTGTCAAAGTCCTCATCCTGTAAAAAATCTATTGAAATTGTCTGGACATTGTCCAATGTTTGTAATTGCTCAGGATGTCTGGACAGTGCCAACACCCGATGGGATTGACTCAGCTGTTTGACTAAGGCAAAACCTATACCTCTGCTTGCACCTGTGATAATAACATGTTTACTCATGCAGACAAAAGTAACAATAAATTTTGGGTAATAGTCTTGTGAGGTCATCCGGCTTCATTTTCTACAATGAGTGTTATGAAGTAATCATCGGCAGAGATTAGATGAAAAAAATCATTTACATTTGCCTCATGTCCATACGCGTAGAACATCTCAGTAAGTCATACAATGGTAAGAAAGCCGTTGATGACATCAGTTTTTTTGTCGATAAAGGAGAAATAACCGGTTTTCTGGGGCCTAACGGTGCCGGAAAATCGACGGTCATGAAAATACTGACCAATTATATTAAAGATTTTGAGGGTGATGTGTTTATTAATGAGCGTTCGGTACGGGAACAACCTATCGAAACACAGTTGCTAACAGGATACCTGCCGGAGCATAACCCTCTATATCCGGAGATGTACGTCAGGGAGTATCTGGAGTTTACTGCCGGGATGTATCAAACAGATCTTTCTGCAGTTCCTGATATTATCACACGCGTAGGTCTGGATAGTCATGCGCATAAACGGATTAAGGCGCTGTCTAAGGGTTACAGACAGCGTGTAGGTTTGGCAGCCGCCATGTTACACCATCCGGAGGTTTTGATTCTGGATGAACCTACAACGGGTTTGGATCCCAACCAATTGGCAGAAATCAGAGCGCTCATCAAAGCAGAAGGCGCTGACAAGACCGTACTGTTTTCCACACATATCATGCAGGAAGTAGAGGCTATATGTGACAGAGTAATCATTCTCAATCAGGGAAAAATAGTAGCGGACAGTTCTATTGCCGATCTCAAACAAGGTGAAACACAAGTGATAGAAGTAGCATTTGACCTGAAAATTGAATCCCAATTTTTACAACAGATAGAACATCTTGAATCTGTTGAGAATGTATTTGACACCACCTGGTTGTTGACGTTTAAAACCCAGGAGGATTGCAGAGCTATAGTCTTTGATTTTGCTAAAAGTCACGATTTAAAGATTCTCAATATGACGATGAAAAATCAAGGCTTGGAAGCATTGTTCAAATCATTGACCAACGCCTGATCAGTCTATAAAAATCAATTGACCGGTATAATGAATCTCAACATCAACCAGAGGCGGATGGTGGTAGGCTTCCAGATTGCCAATGGAGTAGAGGTCACCGGTGAGTGATTCTACCGGATATACTTTTATACTGTTTTCACCACGGTGAAATACGTGAACAGTTTCAGCTATAAGATTTTCTCCTTTAAATTGTCCGGTGCCGCTGTAATAAGAGACTTCAAGTTGTGCTGTATATCCCTGAATCTCAAACGTGCTGATGCCATTGGAGATAATTTTGAGATTTTCATTGTCTATGGTCAAGTCAAAATCACCTACATTGTCGTAGTCTGAATTATAATTCTCTGAAATTAGGGTGAGCGATGGGAAACTCAAAGTGTCATCGCTGTAGACGAGATGATTGCCGGAATGTCTTACCTCGGTCAGGTGAGGGGTGTAAACCGTAACATTAACAGGGGTATAAGTATTAGAAAATAATCCTGTTTTTTCTCCTTTGATGTGTAGGGTTTCTCCATCGACATCAACAGAGATTTCATTGATTCGTTCTTCGCTGGCTCTTATAACTACCCGGTGCTGTTCACTTTGGCGTATGTTGACCTTAACGCCTGTATATATAATCAACTCAGAAAAGTCGTTGACCTCAACGGTTCGCTCTATATAATTACTTTCACCGGTGTCTGGTGTGCATCCTGTAAGATTTGCCCATAGTATGATGAAGCCAAATATAAAAAGGATGTTGTATGTTCTTTTTAGGATTATAACCATTGGTATTGAATATCTATAGTTGAGTAATTGGCTTTAAACATGTGGATTCTAAGTCCTAAACCAATACGTAAATCAGACTGTTTTAAGTGGTATTTTATCTTGAGAGTTTGGTAGGTGTCCATATAGTGATCCATAGTTTTATAGAGGTAATAACCGAGATCTGCTTCACATGAAATTTTATTAAAAAAATGTTCATACCCTACGTATAGCCCTAGGCGTTTGTGGTCATTCAGTGTGCGGTTAGGTTCTTCTATCATGGCGGTATAGAGGTAATTGGCATAGGTTTTATCGGCTTGTGAATTGATGAGATCTATACCCAGATTGAGATGCCCCAACGGTTGAATTTGTTTACTGATATAAGGACTTATTTCATAGACTATTTTAGTGCCTAATCCCGGATAGGATTCATGCATACCGAGTTTTGCTACGATACCCATATGGGGAGTTCTGTTCCCGGGTAGTGGTGGTTTTTTGCTGGGAGGGTATAGAATGTGTTCAGGCCGGGGACGATAGCTGGCACCTAATCTGATAAATACAGCGTTGATTCCGTTGTTGGGTTGTTTAAAACTGGCACAGGAATAATGGGTAAAGCTGAAACCGCTATTGATTGCCCAATGCGAACGGATAGGTAGCCGGTAAAGCAAGGATAGTTGTGGGGCAATAGTAACAGGCGAGCCTATGACGTTATTTTTATAATTGGTTTCAAAATTAAATGTCTTTGTGGCGTAGGCAAAACCCAAACCTAAATCCAGCATAAGCTGATGCTGTTTGTTCCTGTTGAACAAATAAAATAGCGTATGGTAATTAATCCCTATGGTCTGACCTAAAGTGCTGTTGTGGAAATCCTGTACCATCACACTGAAACCCTGATCCGGATAATTAAAACGCCGTTTCCAGCGACTGGTTGTGTCTGAGGGTGTTATATAGCTCAGCCGATAAAGAGTGGGATGAGCGGTGTTGAGATGACTTAAACCGTTTTTATGTTCGATAATACTACCATAGCCCATGTCATATTGCCAGTAAGACCCGGTGCTTTGAGCATAAATACCGGAGTAAATTCCTATGACTAACGCTACGACAGCAAAGATTACAGGCTTTTTATTTTGCCGGAAAAAAAGCTCTTTGAACCGTTTTATTGGATAGATTATAGTCAATAGTTGTTGATTTTATATGTATGCAAAGTAACTAATTTTACCTATAAAAAAACCACCAGATTGATTCTGATGGTTTTTGATAGGGTAGGATTTGTATTAGAAGTTCAAACGAACAGAAGCATTCCATGTTCTTCCAAAACCTATTCTTACTCTGTTATTTGTATCAATACCTTTCCATGTACGTACAGAATCTTCAGTGACAGGAATAGAGGTTCTGGAACTTGCAATATAGAAATTGTTGAATATATTTCTAACGTTAAAGTTAAAGTTTAATGACATGCCTTTGTCAAAACGTAACTTATAGTTTAAACCAGCGTCAGTTAATGAATAAGCAGGCAATTCGAGACCGTCAAAGGTGTATAAGTTGTCATAAAATCTTTCATTAATATCAAATGTAAAATCTTTAGCGATATCCCAATCCATACCTAATCCTGCAGAAAATTGAGGAGCACCACCTATCTTGTCTCCTTTTTTATGCTGTCCCGGTAATTCACCAGTATAAGTGTCGGTAACTTCATCACCTGTTTCGTCATCAAAGACTTTTAGTGTGGGCTCTTTTCCGTAAACCCAATCACCATAAGAAACGAAAGCAAATAGTTTTAGGTTGTCCATGGGTCTAAATCTAGTATCTAACTCAATTCCTTTATGAATTTGGTTGATGTTGTTAGCCTGAACATTGTATTTGATGATATTTGTTGATTCATCAAATATAGGGTAAACATTTGTTCTGTTACCCCATTTTGTATAGTATACATTAAGATTGGCATCCCATTGCTCATTATTTAAAGTATGGCCTAATTCAACGCCTAAGACTGTTTCATTTTTGTCAGCTAATTCATTCAAATCGACAGATTTTCTTAGATTGACAAAAAGGTTGTCATGAAAAGGTTGTCTCGAGTAGTAACCTGCATTGACAAATGTTTTATTGTTCTCGTTGATGTTAAGTGCAAAACCTCCTTTTACATTATAACCCAAATTTGATATTTTCTCAGATTCTGTAACAGTGGAATAATTGTAATAATTCTTAGCAACGTGTGTTTGGTTTGATACAGCGCCCTGGAAAAACGTAGAGAATAAATCACTGGCATACTCTAACTGTCCAAAAGCTCCATAATAATTGATAAATTCTTCATAGTCATAAGAAAATCTTTGTTTGTGGTCATTATTCCAATTGAATACTGCAGACCAGGGATTAAAACCGCCAAACTCGTTATCTACGGTATATGTTCCACTGAAATCACTAGAGTTTGAAAAACCATAGTCACCCATTAAATCAACAGCTGCTCTAAAGTGAAGCCCGTTATACATACGGACGTCAGCTCCGAAATTAAGAGTTGTATTATCGCTTAATGCTGTTTCAAGGTTTGATACTAAACCATACCAGTTGTGACCATTATAACTCCCTTTTTGGAAACCATTGGCATTTTGAGCGGCATTATTGGATTCAATTAATGAATCAAAATCCATTCCACCGTCTACATCGGGTTTAACAAGACCAAAAGCGGCACCTTGCATATAGGCATAGCCTCCACGTCCTAAAGATCCATAAAGTACTGTAGAAATAGATGATCTTTCATTTAAAGTAAAATCCCAGCTCAGGTTCGCAATAGGCTTATGATAAAAATTTCTCAATCCGGAATATAGTTTACCGTTTTTGTAGCCATAATATGGGTTAAATTTTCCACCGTGTTCACTGTTCAAATAGTCTTGTAATTTGACTTCCCAAGCATCGCCGTGCCATTGAGGTGCGCCGGTTATTAAGAAGTTAAAAACATTACTTTCATTAGGTTTATACCCTAAAGAAAGATAGTATGTTTGTCCTTGACCGGCAGTTCCGTTTCTCCAACCATCACCTTGCCAGTAGCCAAACATAGCACCTACTGCCAAGCCGTTTTCTAACAGACCTGTGTTGTAATAAAGCGTTCCTTTGTAATAATTGTCATTGGCAATGGTTCCTTGGAAAAATCCGCCTTCTTTTTTATCAATGGTTTTAGTTACAATATTTACAGTACCACCCACAGAAGAAATGGCGAGTTTTGATGATCCTAAACCTCTTTGTATTTGAACGGCATTAGCAATATCAAGTACTCCGGACCAGTTTGACCAATACATTTTACCGTCTTCCATACCATTAATTGGTTGTCCGTTTAATAAGAATGCTGTATTAGATTGATTAAAACCTCTCAGATACATTTTACCATCACCATAGCCACCGCCTTGGATAGATTGTACAGATGGCGTAGTAGTTAGGAGGTCTGGTAAGTCAAGGTTAGCGGCTTTTTGTTGAATTATCCCAGATTTTATTGTTGACACTGCTACAGGTGTTTTTCTGTCCTGAGCTAAGTCAACAATCCCTTGACCCACAATCACTACTTCTTCAAGGGTGTTGGCAGAGGGTACTAATTTTATTGTACCAAACCTTTTGGCGCCTTGAAATGGAAAAGTCTTTTGCTCATAACCCATATAGTTAACCACTATTTCTCCGGATCTCATTTTGCATTCCAAAGTAAAGTTCCCGTCAAAGTCAGTGACTGTACCACGTGTAGTCCCTTTGACTGTTACATCAGCACCCGGTAGAGGCATGTCGTTTTCATCCACGACAACACCTGTGAGTGTAGATTGTGCCATAAGCGTTGCACCAACCAGGAATAATGCAAGTGCTAAGACATTTTTAAAATTTTTCATGTGTTTGTTTTCGTTTTAAATTAGATGTAAAAAATATGTGTAAATGTCTATATTACAGCAACCAAAGTAAACCTGATAACAGTATATTAGACGGGTGCAAATTTATAAAATCAATTGCAATACAGAAACAAATAAACTTGATAAAAGTTAACAAATCATTAATAAATGTCATTTAACGCTTATCTGCCGGGTGTTAAGCCTATAAACGACCTGTTTTTGACTAAGTTTTAACTTTTAAAATACCGCTTAATTATGTAGGTTTGCCATCCTATTCCGTTATGTTTATGTAACTTTTTGGTTTAAGTCTGTACATTTAATCTTTATGAGGTCTATTTTTATGGTTAAGAAAAATTATATTTTATTATTACTGTCAATACTATTGCTGAGTGCTTGTAATAAAAAAGTAAAAAAAGAAGAAGAACCTGAAGTACCTGAACCGGTATATGCGTTTGGGTATAATATGGATAAATACATTGTCAAAAATGATACAGTAAAGTCAGGTGACACTTTTGGTGTGATTATGGACAGGCACCATCTGACCGTCAATGAAGTGTATAACATCATAGAAAGTACTAAAGACACCTTTGATTACAAACAATTACGGCTGGGAAAACCATATACGGTGTTTTGTTCCAAGGATTCGTTGGAAAAAGCTCAGGTTTTTGTCTATCAGCCCAGCGTCAGATCTTATTCTATCATTGATTTTAAAGATTCTGTGACTGTTGCCAGAACTATAGTCAAACCATTGGATACACTTAGAAAAACGGCTACAGGGATTATTACTTCCTCTCTGTTTGAAACACTGGAAGAACAAAATATAGATCCCTACCTTGCCATCAAATTATCTCAGGTGTATGAATGGTCCATTGATTTTTACCGTATTCAAAAATATGACAAGTTTAAGGTGATTTATGACGAATTTTTTGTTGATGATACGGTTTCTGTAGGGATTGGAAATATTCAGGCCAGTTATTTTGAGCATTGGGGGAATCCGCATTATGCTTTTGGTTATGAAATAGACAGCATACACGGTAACTGGCAGTTTTACGATGAAAAAGCTAAAGAAATGAAGCGAATGTTTCTCAAATCCCCTATTGAATTCGGAAGGATTTCATCCAGATATTCTATGAGCCGTTATGTGTCCATTTACGGTCGTCGCAAACCGCACTTGGGGACTGATTTTGCCGCACCGGTCGGAACTCCGATACGAAGTACGGCAAACGGTGTTGTTACAGCCTCGGCCTATCGGGGAGGTAATGGTAATTATGTGAAGATCAAGCACAATAAGACTTACAGTACACAGTATCTTCATATGAGTAAACGAGCCGTAAAAAAGGGTCAATATGTCAAGCAGGGAGATATCATCGGTTATATAGGCATGACGGGAAATACGACCGGACCGCATGTCTGTTATCGTTTTTGGAAAAACGGCAGACAGGTCGATGCTCTGAAACACACGCCTAAAGACTCAGAACCCATGCCGCAAGCCCTTAAAGCCGGTTACCTGAAATATATTGAACCTGTAAAGATGGAACTGGATGCACTGCCTTATCCTGAGATTAAAGAACCTGAGATTGAAGTGACGGATCCAATGACTTCATAAATTGTAATGCGGGGAAAGTTTTTTTGAGGGACAGACAATACTAACACGGATTTTTTTTGCTCTGTTTTATAATCAATGGGAAAAAGAACATAGCTATTTAGGACACTAATAGTTCCCGATTTTTAAAATCTTAGAGGATTCAGATGTCATTTAACAATTTCTATTGCCAACTGTTTACTGCCGACTATACAATCTCAAACCTCTCAACTATCTCTAAATTCAGGTTAAAGACCTTCAACTGTCGCTTGCTGTTTTACCAACGGAAGATTATAGAATTTTACAACCAGCAACGCCCCTCTTAACAAGATCCAAACGACAAAAGCCAGCCATATTCCCGTAAGTCCCCAGCCTTGATCATCAGAGAACAGAATAACCGGAACAAAACCAACGAATGTAGCGATGAGCAATACATTCCTCAGGTATTTCATATATCCCAATCCTTTAAAGATCCCGTCAAAGATAAAGGCAATGCTATTGAGTGGTTGCATCGCCAGTACAATCCAAAATATACCGTAGAAAGTTTGTAAAACTTGTTGGTCTTTGATGAAAATCCTTCCAATGGCATAATAAAACATACCGGATATCAGTGCCAATACCACCCCCAAAACAATACTCCAGACCATTAATTTATTGGCTAATGCTTTTAAATCACTATAAGCCCGGGCACCATAGAGTTTACCGGACAGGATATTCCCTGCACTGGACAATCCGTCAATAAAGAAAGCAAAGAAAAACCAAATGTTGATGGCTATGGTATAGGCAGCAATACTGTCATTGCCGTATTTTGTGGCAAACGAACTTCCCAAGTACAAGGCTACATTGAGGGCTATTGTTCTTACAAAAAGATTGAGTACCATCACGCTCAAAGTGCGCATTTCCGGGTGAAAGGGAAGTTTCAGACGGAGTCTGATGTCTGTTTTCTTATAGAGGTAGATGGTAGCCATCACTGCCATAGAGATTTGAGCGATAACACTTGCATAAGCGGCTCCTCTGAGGTACATGGGTTGCATCAGTCCTTCTATGCCGTAGATGAGCACATAATCCAGGACTATATTGAGCAATGCACCGGCAAGGGCGATAATCATAGGGTAGAAAGTGTTCTGTAAACCTCTGAAAACGCCAAAAACGGCAAAGGTGAATAAGGTAAAAGGCAATCCGAATACCCTTATTCTATAGTAGATAATGCTGAAATCCAAAATATGATTATCAGCGTTGTAGAGTTTAAAAATATACGGTGCCAGCGGGTAGGTAATGATGATAATCAATACAGCTAAAGCCACAACTGTATAGACCGTTTGTGCCGGTAAAATTTCGATTTGCTTGAGTTTCGAGGCGCCGAGATATTGCGATACAATGGTGGATATGGCGCTACGGGTTTGTCCCAGTATCCAAATCAACATAGACAAAAAAACGCCGACTAAACCTACGGCTGCCAGTGATTCTTTGGGAAACTGCGGTATGTGTCCCACAAAAGCAGTGTCCACTATGGACAGCAGGGGCTCTGCAATACCTGCAAAAAGCGCCGGTACCGCCAGACGGGCAATAGCTTTAACTGATATGTCAGAATGCGATGTGGTCATGTTTTAAACAAGCCACAAAAATACATGAATTTTTAGCGTTTTGTACTATGGAGGACTAAACTTCCACAGAAAAATCAAATGTCTTCTGTTTCAGAATTAATGACTGATTTTTAGCATTCTAATTTTTTGCTGTGAAAGGTTTTCGAATTGATGTTTAAGTTCGTAAAAGGCTTAAAATAGAGGATTTATGCTGTTTTATCGCTTGCTTTTTCCGATATTTGTAAGGTGTTTTAAGTCTAAAGCCATGAAAAATTATCTTAAAGAAACCAAACTGCTTGATTTCTCTAATGGGGATATTCAAGAGTTAATAGAGCATCGTCAATGGCGCTCACTGGAAATGGCTGAACGCTTAAAGGCTGTTTATAATTATGTTCGTGACGAGATTAAATTCGGCTATAATATAAGTGATGATATACCTGCTTCCAAGGTCTTAGATGACGGCTACGGACAGTGTAATACCAAAAGCATTTTATTAATGGCGCTTTTAAGAGCATTGGATATTCCAAACAGAGTTCACGGATTCTTTGTCCACAAGGCGCTTCAAAAAGGAGTCATTACCGGTATATGGTATAAACTTGCACCCCAAAACATTGTGCATTCCTGGGTAGAAGTTCTGATAAACGACCAATGGTATATACTGGAAGGGGTTATTGTTGATAAAGCCTATCTAATAAAACTGCAAAAGCTCAATAAGGATTGCCAAACGACTTTCTGTGGCTATGGAGTTTATACCAATCAATTGAGACATCCGCCTATAGATTGGAATTTCAATGACACTTATATCCAGGACAAAGGCATTAGTCAGGACTTAGGTGTTTTTGATACTCCTGATGAATTTTACGCCAAGCATCAACAGCAACTCAGACCAGTTCAAAAAATAGCTTATAAGTATTTGGTCAGACCAATGATGAATAGGAATGTAAAGAAAATCAGATCTGCCTAAGAACTATAGGGTGATGCTTAATTAATAACTATATGTTGCGTTTTTACACCAAAGCATTTTCAATGATGGAAAAGCTTTGCCGTTGAGGATCAATACTGGCTTTAATTCCATAAGGG
>PDQD01000028.1 GCA_002747695.1 Flavobacteriia bacterium | reverse complement strand
TAAGATTTACCGGCATTGGACAGATACGAACCGTGACCACTGGGAACAGTGTTGTAAATCTGTTGGTTTTTCAGATAATTGTAAAATATGGAGAACTCCGTAGAGAGCTTGTCTTTAAAAATAGTCGCTTTTAAGCCCAATTCATAGCTGTTACTCAATTCATTATTGAAGGTCAGGTGCTCGGGTCTTTCAAAAGTCGTATTAAACCCTCCCGGTTTATAACCGCTACTGTATGAGGCGTAAACAGACATGTGATCTCTTTGGTAATTCAATGCAATTTTTGGCAGTAAAACACCTTCCTTCAGATGAGGGTAAATGGTGTCCTGAGGGGGGAGTGTTACCCCTGCCATGGCGCCTTCATATAAATAGTGTAATTCAGATTGCTCATAATCATAACGAATACCGGCAACTACAGAAAATTTGTCGGTTACTTTGAGTGTGGATTGATGAAAAACAGCAGCACCTCTAATAGATTTATCAAAAGTCTTTAAGTATTCCATATCATGGGTATAAAGGTTGACATTAACCTTATTATCAAAAGCTTGGTTAAATCCAAAGACACCCAACAACCATGAATACCTGCCGGAATTGACCGATTGCACTAGGAGCTCATTCGAAACTGTTTTTTGATCCTGAAACTGGGTGATATAGTACAGGTTTTCAGGTGAGAAGTCCTGATCGATATTTTGTTCATCATTCAACAACTGAAAAGAAGCGGTGTTTGATAATTTCCAATGATCAGTGCTGTAGTTGAGGTGTAGTGCATCTGAGAATAAAGTCCGGTCATAACTGCTGTAGCGGTCATAGTTAACAGGGCTTGTGGTTTTAGTCGCTGTATCATAAACGGCATACGGATATCCCCCTTGCGTAGAGTTTTCAAAAGCAGCAATGTTTTCAATATCAAAACGCTTTGATGGTTTAAATTTCAACCGGTGTCGCAAGCCGTACGAGTCTGTTTTATCTACGGTGCTGTCAGAAAATTCGTTGGTAAAAAAACCGTCATTATGTACAAAATTACCTGAAACAGAGGTTGACCATTGCTGATTGATGCGTTTGTAATAACCGGCATTAAAACCGTATTGACCATAGTTGCCTATAGAAGATTTAAACTTTGTACCCTGATATTTATCCGGTGATAAAGTAAGAATGTTGATAATTCCCCCCATGGTATTCCTACCGTAGAGTGTGCCTTGAGGACCACGTAATATCTCTACTTTTTCTATATCAAAAAAATCAAATTGGAAGGCGGATTTTTCAAAATAGGGCACATGATCTACATATAAACCCACGGAGGGCGCATTAATTCTAGAACCAATGCCTCTGATGTAAATTGGGGAAGTCAGTTTTGACCCGTAGTCCGGCATATAAAAATTAGGTGACAGTGAGGTAAGGTCACTCATTTTAACTACACTTTCATGTTCAATAACTGTGTTGTGAATAACGGATACAGCTGCCGGTAATTCCTTGATTTTTAAGTTGTTTTTTGAAGCATTAATAACAATTTCATCAAGATTTATCGGATTGATAGTATCTAATACAGCTGTTTGTGCTTGAATAGAAATAGTCAAAAAAAGTACAACAAAAAATAATACAACTCTTGTTAAGTAGTCGTAGTTCATTGTTTTTTATATTTTGTTTGAAGAGTAATAAAAATAGAAACCCTGTCAATAAAGGTCAAAAATAATACAACTCAACCTCTTTTTTAAACGCTTTAGAAAAAAAAGTAACGCTCAAAGAAAATTCATGACCCCTATGAAATCAAGTTAAAAATACGTATTTAGTAAAAAAATGACGGTAAAAATAACAGTATGTTTTTTATAAAACTAAAGGTGGTTATGCATAATTACCACGAGGTATAATCACGGTTATCGTGCAATTGTATAGTAAACATACGATATAATTACGCGGCAATCTATCAAGAATATCTTTGAATAATAATCGTAAAGACAATCAAAATATCGGTAAACATTAACTAAAATGTAAAGCGTCGGTTCTTTTAACTATGATAGTTAAAAGAACCGACGCTTATAATAATTAAATTTGTTTTAGTGTCTCTTTACCAAGAAGTTATTGCACTAATCTTATTCATCTTTCATATCGAAACCTTCCAAAAAATGGGTATTGTAATTACCGGCTACAAAATCCGGGTCAACCATCAATTTTTCATGGAACGGAATCGTTGTTTTAATCCCTTCTATATGGAATTCATCCAGTGCGCGTTTCATTTTAGCAATAGCTTCCGTACGGCTGTCGGCAGTCACAATGAGTTTGGCAATCATAGAGTCGTAATACGGCGGAATAACATAGCCTGAATATACGTGCGTATCTACCCTTATACCATGACCACCCGGGATATGAATTTCAGTAATCTTACCGGGGCTGGGTCTGAAGTCATTGTGTGGGTCTTCAGCATTGATACGGCATTCTATAGAATGCATCTTGGGGAAATAGTTTTTCCCGGAGAGGGGAGCCCCTGCTGCTACCTTTATTTGCTCATTGATCAGGTCATAATTGACAATGACTTGCTCTGTAATGGGATGCTCTACCTGAATACGGGTGTTCATTTCCATAAAATAAAAGTTTCTGTTTTTATCCACCAGGAACTCAATCGTTCCTACACCTTCATAATTGATGAATTCAGCGGCTTTAACGGCTGCTTCTCCCATCTTTTTACGTAAGGCTGCAGTCATAAAAGGTGAGGGTGCTTCCTCAACCAGCTTTTGATGACGACGCTGGATAGAACAATCTCTTTCTGATAGGTGGCAGGCTTTACCGGTAGAGTCTCCTACCACTTGAATTTCGATGTGATGAGGCTCTTCAATAAGTTTTTCCAGATACAGACCGTCATCTCCGAAGTTGGCATGAGATTCTTTTTTGGCTTTGTCCCAATTCTCTTCCAATTCTTCTTTGTTGTAGGCAGCACGCATCCCTTTTCCGCCACCACCGGCAGTTGCTTTAATCATGACAGGGTAGCCTATGTCTTCGGCTATTTTTGCAGCTTCTTCTACGGTATCTACAATTCCTTCTGAACCGGGAATGGTAGGAATACCGGCTTCTTTCATCGTCGCTTTTGCCGTGGCTTTATCACCCATTCGGGCTATCATTTCCGGCGATGCCCCTATAAATTTGATGCCGTGTTCTTCGCAAAGTTTTGAAAATTTGGCGTTTTCTGCCAAAAATCCATAACCCGGGTGTATGGCATCGGCATTAGTAATTTCTGCCGCAGCGATAATGTTTGACATTTTTAGGTAAGATTCGCCACTTTCTGGTGGTCCTATACATACAGCTTCATCGGCATAAGTCACGTGCAAACTTTCTTTGTCAGCAGTAGAATAGACCGCTACAGATTTGACACCTATTTCCCTGCAAGTCCTTATGATACGTAGAGCTATTTCTCCGCGATTGGCTATTAATATTTTTTTAAACATAATCTGAGTTTGAATTATGATGATAAAATCAAACTGTTTTCATAGCGAAAACAGGTTGTCTATACAGCTGTGATTGTATAACTGCTAAATAGGCTCTACTAAGAATAAAGGTTGTCCGAATTCTACAGGAGAAGCATCTTCTGCCAGAATTTTTACAATCTTTCCTGAAACTTCAGATTCAATTTCATTGAACAGTTTCATAGCCTCCACGATACACACGACATCACCTTCATTAACCGTATCACCTACATTGACAAACACGGGTTTGTCCGGTGATGGTTTGCGGTAAAATGTCCCAATCATAGGAGAGGTGATGGTAAGTAAGTTAGCATCTTCGTCTGCTTCTTTGTCCGTTTTCTCAGGTGCACTCTCTTGAATTTGAGCGACAGGTGGTTGAGCGGGAATAAAAGATGGTGTGGGAATTCCGGTGACCACAGTTGGTTGTTCTTGTTGGTCAGCTACTGCTTTTACAGTTATTTTTACATCTTTGGTTTCGAGTTTGACTTCGCTTACCCCGGATTTGGCTACAAACTTGATGAGTTGTTGTATTTCTTTTAAATCCATGTTATGATATTTTGATTAGTTTACGATTAATTGTATGCCCATGTGTGGTAAATGGCACCCCATGAAAAACCACCTCCAAAGGTAGCAAAAATAAGTTTATCACCTTTTTTTAGTTGATTTTCATAATCCATAAGCAACAGGGGCAGGGTTGCTGAGGTTGTATTGCCATAATTTTCTATGTTTATCATTACTTTTTCTTCGGGCAATTTGATGCGTTGAGCAGTAGCGTCAATAATGCGTTTGTTGGCCTGATGTGCTGCCAGCCAATCTACATCCTCTTTGCTCAATTCATTCCTTTTTAAGATTTGTTCAGCGGCATCTGCCATCTTTGATACAGCATATTTATAGACTGTTCTACCATCCTGATGGACAAAATGCAGGTTGTTTTGTACGGTTTCAAGCGTAGGTGGAAGCTGGGAACCTCCTGCCGGTACTTTTAAAAACTCTCGTCCTACAGCATCAGATCTTAAATATTCATCCTGCAAACCGTAACCTTCTTCGTTAGGCTCATAAAGCACTGCTCCGGCACCATCCCCAAAGATGATACAAGTAGCACGATCTTTATAATTAATCATTGATGAGTTTTTATCAGCTCCTATAAGTAATACTTTTTTGTAGCGCCCGGACTCTATATATCTGGCTGCAGTTGCCATACCGTATAAAAAACTGGAACAAGCAGATATTAAATCAAAAGTAAAGGCATTATGAGCGCCTATTTCAGTAGCAGTATAAGCGGCTGTTGAGGCTGCTTGCATATCCGGCGTTGCCGTGGATACTATGACTAAGTCTATCTCAAGTGGATCCAATCCTTTCTTTTCCATCAAATCCTTAGCGGCTTTTATGGCCATATAAGAAGTCCCTTTGTTCTCACCTTTTAATATCCTTCGTTCTTTGATGCCTGTTCTGGTTAAAATCCACTCATCTGTGGTATCTACCATTTTTTCTAACATGGCATTAGTTAAAACATCTTCGGGCAAATATCCCCCCACAGCAGTGATTGCAGCAGTTATTTTAGTCATAAGGTTTTAGTTTTTAATCAAAATCAGCCGGCATAATTGACTGAATAAAACAAGGCAAATTAACTATTTTTATTAGAAATAAAAAAACAATTTAAGATTTGACGGTTGGCATACTTGGCTTTAGAAGCTTGCATTAACCATGGTCATTAAGTCGTTAATAAGTGGTTTTTTTAGATTCTCAGATATTCAGGACTTATAATTTGTCATGAAAGTAACTGTAGTGGTCTGAAGAACAAATACATTTAGCGCATAATAATACTCCGGTTCACATAATAATAAAGTGACGGCAATGAATGCCGTCTATTGTGCAGCGTGTTCAGGGGGTATAGAAAGAGCTAAAAAAACCCTCATAATAGAGGGTTGACA
>PDQD01000004.1 GCA_002747695.1 Flavobacteriia bacterium | reverse complement strand
AATCATCCTACTAAACAGGTTTCATGCTCAAAGAAGACAGTATCGATCATTATTTAAGGGCTACTTGGCAAGCGGTATCCAAGATGTACAATGAACAAGCGGCTAAAAGAAACAGCACGATGTCGATGGCTTTTGTTCTACTCAATATTGACTTTGACAATGGAACGCCTTCTACCGCTTTAGGACCGCAAATGGGAATGGAAGCCACCAGTTTATCCCGTATTTTAAAGAATATGGAAGAAAAAGGAGCTATTTACCGCGAGGCTAACCCTGATGATGGTCGCAGTATCCTCATTAAACTGACAGAGAAAGGTAAAAAAGAACGTGAATTTGCCAAAAGCGTTGTACTTCACTTTAACAGTGTGGTTCGCCGGTACGTTACCCCGGAGCAAATAGACGGTTTTTTTGAAGTCATGAAGACCATCAACCGTTTAATTAAATCAGACACATTTTTTCAATCAGAAAATAATATTACAACTCAATAAATCATTCAATAATTAAAAGCCATTATGAATAGACACATTAGGAAAGTAGCTGTTATCGGTTCCGGTATTATGGGTTCCGGTATTGCTTGCCATTTTGCCAATATCGGTTTACCGGTTAGGTTATACGATATTGTCCCAAGAGAACTTAACGCTAAGGAAAAAAAGAAAGGGTTGACACTGGAACACCCTGCAGTCCGCAATCGTATCGTTAACGAAGGTTTACAAACCTGTTTAAAATCAAAACCCTCCCCCATTTATAATAAGGCATTTGCCAAACGTATTACCACGGGTAATCTGGAAGATGATTTGGATAAAATAGCCGATTGTGATTGGGTCATCGAAGTTGTCGTAGAACGCTTGGATATTAAAAAAAGTGTTTTTGAACAGATAGAAAAACACCGTAAACCGGGCTCATTGATTACTTCAAACACCTCGGGCATTCCTATCAAGTTTATGAATGAAGGACGTAGTGAGGATTTCAGACAACACTTTGCCGTGACCCACTTTTTCAATCCGCCGCGATATTTGAAACTCTTTGAGGTTGTTCCGGGATCGGATTGCAAGCCTGAAGTGGTGGATTTCCTTATGAAATATGGCGAAAAATTCCTCGGCAAAACTTCGGTTCTTGCTAAAGATACGCCGGCTTTTATCGGTAACCGTATTGGTATATACGGCATCATGGATTTATTCCATGCCGTCAAAGCATTAGATTTAAGCGTAGAAGAAGTCGATAAATTGACCGGACCCGTTATTGGTCGTCCAAAATCTGCGACATTCCGCACAGTAGATGTCGTAGGCCTTGACACCTTAGTTCATACAGCCAATGGTGTACATGACAACGCCCCAAACGATGAAATGCACGACGTCTTTGCCATGCCCGATTTTATTGATAAAATGATGGCGAACAAATGGCTGGGTAGTAAAACAGGTCAGGGTTTTTATAAAAAAGTCAAAGATAAAGACGGTAAAAGCAGTATTTTATCATTAGACTTAAACACCTTAGACTATAAACCTCAGCAAAAGGCAAAATTTCCAACATTGGAAATGACCAAAACCATAGACAATGTCATTGACCGTTTTAAAGTATTAGTCAAAGGTAAAGATAAAGCCGGAGAGTTTTACAGAGTGTCATTTGCCGGATTATTCCAGTATGTATCTAACCGTATTCCTGAAATTTCCGATGAATTATACCGTATAGATGATGCCATGAAAGCCGGATTTGGCTGGGAACACGGCCCATTCCAAATATGGGATGCGATAGGTGTAGCCAAAGGGGTGGAAATGATGAAAGCTCTGGGTAAAGAACCTGCACAATGGGTGAAAGACATGCTTGAAGCCGGTGAAGAATCATTCTATACTGTCAAAGACGGCACACTATATTATTATGATATTACATCCAAAGCACAGGTTAAAATACCCGGTCAGGACAGTTTCATCATCCTGGATCATATTCGCGAAAACAACAGAGTATGGCATAATGCGGAAGCAGACATTATTCACTTGGGCGATGGTGTACTCAATGTAGAGTTCCAATCAAAAATGAACACCATTGGCGGTGGCGTTTTACAAGCCATCAACAAGGCTATTGATATGGCAGAAGAAGGTTATGAAGCTGTTGTCATTGGGAATCAGGATGCTAATTATTCACTGGGAGCCAATCTGGCGATGATTATGATGCTTGCCTTAGAACAGGAATACGACGAACTCAATATGGCGGTCAGAATGTTCCAAAATGCCACTATGCGTGCCAGATACTCTTCTGTTCCCGTCATTGCAGCGCCTCACGGAATGACCCTTGGTGGCGGCTGTGAAATCAGTTTACACGCTGACAAAGTAGTGGCAGCCGCTGAGACTTATATTGGTCTGGTAGAATTTGGCGTAGGTCTTATCCCTGCCGGAGGCGGTACTAAAGAAATGACCAGACGGGTTGCTGAATTATGGAAAAAAGACGATGTCAAACTCAACCGTTTAAGAGATGCCTTTACAGATATGGCTATGGCAAAAGTAACTACATCAGCTTATGAAGCGTTTGATTATGGTTTCTTCCAACAAGGTAAAGATGTGGTCGTGATCAACAAAGAAAGGCAAATAGCAGCAGCCAAACAACATGCCCTTCAAATGGTAGCCGATGGTTATTCACAACCGGCACCCAAAGATGTGTATGTTTTAGGTAAACAAGCTCTGGGAATGTTCTATGTAGGTACTGACGGGTTAAAAGCCGGACATTTCGCCTCTGAACACGATCAAAAAATAGCCAATAAACTGGGTTATGTCATGGCCGGTGGAGATTTGTCAGAACCCCAATATGTGAGTGAACAGTATTTATTGGATCTTGAGCGAGAAGCGTTTATGAGCTTATTGACTGAGCGTAAAACGCTTGAACGCATATCACATACGCTGAAAACAGGAAAACCATTGAGAAATTAGATATGAGAATTTAGACGTGAGATGCCAGACCTTCTTTGACGATTAAACAGTCAATTAATTCTGTCACAACGTTTAATCACAATCTAACAAGATGATATCTAACAATTTCTCAGATTACAGAGGTAAGAAACAACAATTTATATTATAAAAATGATATTAGATTACGATGATTTAAAATCTAATATCTCAAGTCAAAAATCTAAAATAATGAAAACAGCATATATTGTAAAAGGATACCGTACAGCCGTAGGAAAAGCGCCCAGAGGTGTCTTTAGATTTAAGAGACCGGATGAAATGGCTGCAGAAACCATAGCGTATCTATTGTCAAAAGTACCGGAACTCGATAAAAAACGCATCGATGATGTCATTGTAGGTAATGCCATGCCCGAAGCTGAACAAGGACTCAATATGGGGCGCTTAGTGTCATTGATGGGACTCAAGATTGAGGATGTTGCAGGCATGACAGTCAACCGTTATTGTGCTTCAGGATTGGAAACCATAGGTATTGCCGTATCCAAAATCCAATCCGGAATGGCCGATTGTATCATAGCCGGTGGTGCAGAAAGCATGAGTTATATTCCTATGGGTGGTTACCGTGCCGTACCGGATTATAAAACATCCAAAGAAGGTCATGAAGACTACTACTGGGGTATGGGACTTACGGCAGAAGCCGTAGCACAAAAGTTTAATGTATCCCGTGAAGATCAGGATTTATTTGCTTTTAATTCACACCAAAAAGCTTTAAAAGCCCAAGCCGCAGATTTATTCCAAAATGAAATTGTACCCCTGGATGTAGAGCAAACTTTCGTAGGCGACAACGGTAAGAAACAAACCAAAACCTATACGGTCAGTAAAGACGAAGGGCCTCGTGCCGACACTTCTATGGAAGCATTAGCGCGGTTGCGTCCTGTATTTGCCGCCGGTGGTAGTGTTACGGCGGGTAATTCTTCGCAAATGAGCGACGGAGCGGCTTTTGTATTGGTAATGAGTGAGGATATGGTAAAGGAGCTGAACCTGAAACCCGAAGCCAGACTGGTTTCCTATGCTGCCGTAGGTGTTGAACCGCGTATCATGGGTATAGGACCGGTTTATGCTGTTCCCAAAGCATTAAAGCAGGCTGGTATGACACTCAAGGATATAGAATTGTTTGAATTGAATGAAGCCTTTGCTTCCCAATCATTGGCGGTCATCAGAGAATTAGGACTCAATCCGGATATTGTCAATGTCAATGGTGGTGCCATTGCATTGGGTCACCCGTTAGGCTGTACCGGTGCTAAACTCTCTGTACAATTATTCAATGAAATGCGTCGTCGTAAACAAAAATATGGTGTCGTAACCATGTGTGTAGGAACCGGACAAGGAGCTGCAGGTGTTTTTGAGTTATTGTAGATCTGTTACCTATACGGTCATAAAAATTAAACTAAAATTATAAAATAATAATACAATGGAACTTATCAAAGGCGGAGAATTCATCATCAAAGATGTAACCAAAGATCAGGTATTTATTACCGAAGAACTCAATGAAGAGCAAAAAATGATGCGCGAAGCAGTCAAAGAATTTATGGATAGGGAAGTTTTGCCTCACAGAGAAAAATTTGAAAAAAAAGACTATAAATTCACCGAAGAAAGCATGCGTAAGCTTGGCGAAATGGGCTTTCTGGGATTAGCAGTCAAAGAAGAATACGGCGGCATGGGTATGGGCTTTATCGCTACCATGCTGGCTACGGATTATGTGTCCGGTATATCAGGCTCATTGGCTACGGCCTGGGGCGCACATACCGGTATTGGAACCATGCCTATTTATCTGTACGGTAATGAAGACCAAAAGAAAAAATATTTACCGGATTTAACTTCCGGAAAGAAATTTGGTGCTTACTGCCTGACAGAACCGGGTGCCGGTAGTGATGCCAATTCAGGTAAAACAACTGCAAAATTATCCGAAGACGGTAAACACTACCTCATCAACGGGCAAAAAATGTGGATATCCAATGCCGGATTTGCAGAGATATTTACGGTATTTGCCCGTATTGAAGATGATAAATACATCACCGGTTTTATCGTAGAATACGACAAGGACAATCCTAACGGAATTACACTGGGCGAAGAAGAACACAAACTCGGTATAAGGGCATCTTCAACCCGTCAGGTGTTTTTTAATGACACCAAAGTCCCTGTTGAAAATATGTTGGGAGAAAGAGGTCAAGGCTTTAAGATTGCCTTAAACTCTTTGAACGTAGGACGTGTCAAATTAGCTGTAGCTTGTCTGGAGGCACAACGCCGTATGATTAAGCTCTCTACAACCTATGCCAATGAACGCGTACAGTTTAAAACGCCTATTGCCAAATTTGGAGCTATCAGAAAAAAACTGGCAGAAATGGCTACTGCAACCTTTGTAAGTGAAGCGGCTACGTACAGGGCAGGTTATGATATCGAGAAAAAGATAGAAGAATTGGTAGAAGGCGGTATGTCTCAGGAAATGGCAGAATTAAAAGCCTTTGAAGAATATGCTATTGAAGCGGCAATCCTAAAAGTATATGTTTCTGAACAAGCGCAGACAGCTTCTGACGAAGGTATTCAAATCTACGGTGGTATGGGCTTTTCTGAAGAAACACCTATGGAAGCGGCATGGCGAGATGCCCGTATTACAAGAATATACGAAGGAACTAATGAAATCAACCGTATGTTGACAATTGATATGTTGCTTAAAAAAGCACTGAAAGGTAAACTGGATTTACTGGGTCCCGCAACAGCCGTAGGTAAAAGTCTGATGGAAATTCCGTCATTTGACATCCCAGATTATTCAGCGCCATTGTCTGAAGAAAAAGACATGTTAGGCAAACTCAAAAAAGCCTTTTTGATGGTGGCAGGAAAAGCCGTACAAACCTATGGCATGGAACTCGAAAAACACCAACAATTGATATTAGCGGCTGCCGAAATTCTGATTGAAATCTATATGGCTGAAAGTGCTGTACTGAAAGCAGAAAAATTGGTGGGTATGAAGGGTGAAGACAAAGCCAAAGGTCAGGTTGCGATGGCTCAAATCAATCTGTTTGAAGCGGTTGAAAAAATCCATAAACACGGTAAAGAAGCCATCTTGTATTTTGCCGAAGGCGATGAACAACGTGTGATGTTAATGGGACTTAAACGTTTTACCAAATACACCAACTTGCCTAATGTCTTAGCGCTTAAAGAATTGGTAGCCAAAGACATTGTCGAAGCTAACGACTATTGTTATTAGTCTAAAGACTGATGTAATAGACTGCATAAGATTTAAAAACTTATCAGTATTTACATCGAGAGCTCTTAAATATTTAAACCAAACTATTCATGCATTATTGAATAGTTTGGTTTTTTATTAACGGCTACTTCCCTCCTATGACCGGCAAGTCTTTGGGATAAATTTGTATCCGGTAAAGTAAATTTTTACGTAAGTTTGTGTTTCATTTAAAAACAAAAACAAGACAATGAATATCATAGCCCCATCAGAACTGATTTTAAATAAAGACGGTAGTATTTACCATCTCAATTTAAAACCTGAACATATTGCAGACACCATTATTTTTGTAGGTGACCCTAACCGGGTATCCAAAGTCACCAAACACTTTGATACGATAGAGTTTGAAACTCAAAAACGTGAATTCAACACTAAAACAGGCACATTCAAAGGCAAACGCATAACTGTTATGTCCACCGGTATTGGTCCGGACAATATCGATATTGTCATGAACGAATTGGATGCGTTGGTCAATATTGATTTAGAAACAAGAACAATCAAAGATCAGCTTACCTCATTAAATATTGTAAGAATAGGCACTTCGGGTTCATTACAAGCCGATATTCCGGTTGATCATTTTGTACTGGCCGATTATGGTTTAGGGTTTGACGGTGTACTCTGGTCTTATGACTGCCAACAAGTCATAGAAAAAGATATGGCAGAAGCCTTTGTTAAACACACCGGTTGGATGCCTGAAAAAGCCAAGCCTTATTTTGTGCAAAATTCCCCTGAACTGGGTGATGCTTTGGCTGGCGGCGCTAAAGTTTTCAGAGGAATTACGGCTACTGCCGGCGGCTTTTTTGGACCGCAAGGACGTGTGTTACGTCTGGCTTTACAAGACCCCGAACTCAATCATAAGATTGATGATTTTAATCATCAAGGACATCGCATCACCAACCTTGAAATGGAAACCTCAGCCATTTACGGTCTGGCAAAACTCTTAGGGCACAAAGCCTGTTCTATGAATTGCATCATCGCCAATAGAGCTAATATGACGTTTAGCAATGACCCCTACAAAGCTGTAGAAGAATTAATTGTTTATACACTGGAAAAGCTGGCTGCCGTATAAAACAAGCATTAAATCTTGCTAGAAATGCAGCCCATTAGCATAACCAATGCACTAAAGACTAAATTGATGATTGGTTATTGTAGTCTCGTTTTTATACGCCAAAATTTATCCGGGTTTACATTTTTTGTTTAAATTAGCAAACTATAATAGACGTTGTGCGTTTTAAGTTCTACGACTTTTTCACTTTTAACACTCATATGATGAGATTTTTACCAACGTTTATAATGAAAAAAAAATTGTTGTATAAGTAATCAATCATTAAATCATAACACAAAAACATGAAAAAATTAGTCTATACCATAGTATTTATAGTTGCTCTTGCCACATTAGCTTCTTGCGGTTCAAAAAAAGGTTGTGGTCTCACTTCTGATAACCAGTCACCTGAACCGGATACTGAATTGGTCGGTGATGCAGAGTAATTGAGTAAAATCAATTAAAAACACACAAATCAGAATATCTTTTTATTGTACTTTTCAGGGTGTTTCGCAGTGATGGTACTGTAAAATTCCTGAATACGCTGCATATCGGTGGTAAAATCATCGGTAAGATTTACAAGATCGCCCACGCCGGCGACTTTGTTTTTATAATCAAGATAACCTAAGAGTACCGGTACATCGGCTTTTTTGGCAATATGGTAAAAACCTGTTTTCCATTTTTCCACCCATTTTCTGGTACCTTCGGCAGGCACTAAGAGGGCAATATGATCCTTTTTCCGGATGATTTCGGCGGCATAATCCACCAGATTGTTGTTTTTGGAGCGATCTACTCCAATCCCTCCCAGCCATCTGAAAAGGAAACCGTGTAAACCTTTCGTATAACTGTTTTTAATAAAAAACCTCACCGGAATACGGTATTTCCAAAAAACCGCTAAGGCGTGTATCAAATCCCAATTAGAGGTGTGTGGGGCTGCAATCATTACAGATTTATCGACCATCCACTCTTGGGGATACCGGCTTTTCCAACCGGTTATGGTGATGACTAGCATTCCTATAATACGTTTCATATGTGTCTAATATTGATTATAAACTTTTATTAATTGGCTGTTGACTGACCGCCTTATATCTTCTACGGGTTGGATAAAATTATTATTCATATAACTAAATATCAGCACCCTACCCGATTTTGTAAGTATATACCCACAAATATTATGGTTATTACTCAAAGTACCGGTCTTAGCATACAGATACGTCTTCTCATAAGGATACCACTGTTGTAATGCGCGGTGCCGGGTATTAGATGGAAATATGTCTTTGACTGTATCCATACCATAGGTTTGTAAAAATTTGTCAAGGATATAAACCATATCCCGAGGCGTAAAGAGGTTGTATCGCGATAAACCTGAACCATCTTCCCAACGCGGTTGTTGAGGAATATCCTGAAACAGATGTGTCAAAGACCATTCTATAGCACGATCGACCTTATAAGTACCGGTTTGCTGTTTGGCTACAATCAACATCAATTGTTCAGCGACAAAATTATCACTTTTATCCATAAGATGTTTATATAATGGTAACGTAGGTGTACTGATATATGGCTGCAACAGATAATCATTATAAATACTAAGGTTAACAGGACGCTGTAATGTGTCTGCCAGCAATAAGGCACTTAATTCTAAGGAAGTTCTGAACGGTACTTCTACTCGTCTATCAGTGCCGGATGGGTAATAAAAAGTATTGCTGTAAAAATCACGTCGGGAAATAAGACTGTCAACCCTATGGGTCAAAGGCTTAAAATAACGTGGCACAATGTTGTATTCCGTTATACATATCTTATTACCATAAACAGGCATCAGTGATTTTTCCGGCATATAACTATACTGAAAATCATCCCATTGCCAACCGTTACCATAAACAAAGTCCGTGAAATCATCTGCAATGATTGTTATGGGTTTTTGTGTTTTTTGTAAAAAATCCAATGTCGTATTGGGTAAAGAATCGTATAAGAACGAAGGGTCAGCCAGCGGTTGTAAATAAAGTGTATCCGATGTTTTATAATAATTGAATGTTGCCAGGCTGTCTCCTAAGGTTTGCATAGCTGTGTATAATGTAAATAACTTGGTTGTACTTGCCGGTACAAAATAGTGTTTGGAGTTGATGTCTATAAGCGTATCATGCGTAGCAGGTTCATAGAGCATAAAACCATAAAAATAAGGTTGTCCGGGTTGTATTACCGTATCTTTTGAACTGTTTTTAGAAACAGAACAAGCCGTTATCAACCACATAATGGTGAGAATCAAAGCTGTTTTTATAGTAACTGTCTTTAGCATTGGAGCGAAAATAATCAATTTTCAAAATCATCATCAGAAAAACCTATTAAATAAACCTGACGTTGCGCTCTGGTCAGCGCCGTATAAAGCCAACGCAGATAGTTCTTATTTTGTCCTTCGGGCAAATAAGGTTTTTCTATAAAAACATTTGCCCACTGCCCTCCTTGGGATTTATGACATGTAACGGCGTAGGTATGCTTGACTTGCAGAGCATTAAAAAAGGGGCTACTAATCACTTTTTCACGAATCAATTGTTTGTTGTTCAGATCAGCATAATCCAGACTTATTTCCCTGTAGAGCATTTGCAAATCTTCATAAGGCAAGTGAGCTGCCTCTACATCCAATGTATTTAAAATTATTTTGGCTTCAAAAGCCGGTAAGTCAGGATAATCTATCAATCTCAGGGTAGCATCTGCAAACTTAAAACCATACAATTCCACATGGTTAAAGACATTAATCACTTCTGCCATATCACCATTGGCAATAAAACCCGCTTCTGAATTTTTATCCAGCCAAAAGTAGTTGTTCTTGACCACCATGATATAGTCACCACTGACCAAATCACTGTCTAAATCCAACAATTGCTGTCTGATTTGCCGGTTGTAAAGATTTGCCCGTTTATTAGATCTTACAATGAACAATGTATCTTCCACACTGTGATTGTAATAAGACTGCTGGAGCGCATCTTCAATCTCGTAACCATCTGCCGGTCTGATAACATCATGGGATAATGTAAATTTAAAATCCTCAGTGTTGTCCTGTGCAATAAGGGTTCTCAATCGGGTGGCATTCATCAAAATCGCCGATTGACGGGTTTGCCGCACGACTTCTTTTAAGGTAACCCCTACAACCTGTTTGTTAAAATGGGATTGCAAATAATAGTCGTCCAATGCCGGACTGTTCTCAGCCTTTACGGGTGGTAACTGTGCCGTATCACCTATAAGTATAAGACGGCAGTTAGTACCCTGATACACATAATCTATCAAATCTTCAAGTAAGGATTGTCGTGATGACCATGAAACAACCTCTGTATGATGTGACAACATCGAGCTTTCATCGACAAAAAACAGGGTGTTTGTGTGCGTATTTTTCTTTAACAAAAATGACCAACCGCCGGGTTGGGTATTGACATGATAAATCTTTTTATGAATGGTTGAGGCCGGAAAACCGGAGTAGTTGGACAAGACTTTAGTAGCACGTCCGGTTGGTGCGAGGAGTTTAAATTTGCGCCCCCACCTATGAAGCTTATTGATGATATGACTAATACCCGATGTTTTTCCGGTTCCTGCATAACCTTTAAGGACAAAGATAGAATCATTTGTCGGGGATAACATAAACGCAGCAAAGACGTCAAACAACTCCAATTGATCCTGTGTGGGCGGATAAGGAAATTGATCTTTAAAATAATTGTACAGTTGTTCTTGCTTGGTATTTGTTGTCATATCTCATTGCAAATAAAATCATTTATTTAGTCTCTGCAAGAAAACACAGTATAAATACGTTGATAAAATCCGACATTGTCACCCGTCACTATAGTTTACAGGTCTTCAAAGCCATATGCACTGAATAAATACTCCTCCTACCAATAAAATAGGAGAAGTTTAAATTTCTTCTGAATCAAATTATAATAAAATCTAAAACTTGTTAATATTTTTTTTAAATTTGCCCTACAGCATTAAACGCTTTCAGATTTTTTACTTTCAGGAAAAAATTTGAAATAAGTTTAAGCTAAGTTCTAACTGAAATACAAGCGATTGATTGTTTCCGGTATATACAACCGGGATTATTGATTGACCAATTTCAATATTTAAGTTTCAATTAAATTACTCAAAATGAATTTTTTACTTATCATCCTTGGTATTATCGCATTAATTGTGGTTTTTTATTTTATTGCTAAATTTATTGTGAATTATATCCCCAGACAATTTCATTGGGTTATTTCACTTCTGTTGTTATTTGTGTCCATTTTCTTAGGCTACAAAATTTACGACAGCATTATTGGTGATATTAAGTTTGACAAAGAAAAAAAGGTACGCTATCAAAAAGCCATTGACCGATTGAAATTGATAAGAGAAGCAGAAGTTATGTACAGATCTGCAAAAGAAGATTATACAAAGTCTTTTGACACATTGATTATGTTTATCGAACACGATAGTATGCCTATTTTGAGAACATTCGAAAGAACTAAAACGGTCGTAGAACGTGGTGTTTCTGTAGTCAAAGAATACAAAGAAGTGAAAGTCATTGGTTATACCAGAGTCTTGGATGCTTTCAAGGGTAAAGACTATAAAAACATGAAATATATACCCGGAACAAAGAAAACATTTGAATTGAATACAGATTATGTAGAAAAAGGGGTCAACAAATATAAAGCACCCGTTTTTGAAGTCAAAGTCAATAAAAAAGACATACTTGAAGGTATGGACAAAGAACTGATCAAAAGAGAAATATCTATCGTAGGTGTCGATGAAATCAATGGTGAATACATTACTGTAGGTACCCTCAATGATGTTAAGGATACCGGAAACTGGCCACCGTCTTATGATAAATTATCAACTGAAGACGAAAAGTAGGATTTCGTCAACAACAGATTTTAAAACTTGTGAATTATCCGTCCTTTTGGGGATGGATAATTTATCTTATACGGTATATGACCGCCAACAAATAGACGTTTTATACCTCAATGCTCTCAGTTATAAGTTTAGTCCCCAGCCCAATACACTGATAAAACGTTTAGAAGATCTCTTTAACAAAGAAACAGAATTAAACAAACCGTACAGCCGGGTTAATGTCATCTATCAAAATCATTGGAGTACTTTAGTCCCTAATGATTTATACAACGCTGACTTAAAAAAAGATTACCTTAAGTATTCCCTGAAAGTGTATGAGGATGATGCCATAGACATAGATGTACTACCGGAAATGTATGCCAAAAATATTTATTTATATCCCCGCTTGGTCGATGATTTTTTTAATGAAAAATTTACCGGAAAAGTTCAAAGAAAACACCATGCGTCTGTACTTATCAATGCCTTGATGCGGTACTTTTCTACAACCGATAAAAGTTATCTATTCATCAATGTGTATCAACATACAATACAGATAATACATCTCAAATCCGGACGGTTACAGTTTTACAATTCATTTTTATACGACACCAAAGAGGATTTTATGTATTACGTTCTCTTTGTGATGGAGCAACTGGGATTGGATCCTGACCGCCAACCGGTAACGTTCCTGGGACAAATCACAACAGATGATGACGTATATAAAATAGCCTATCAATACATTCGTCATCTCAACTTTTTCAGCATTGACAATTTCAATATTTCAGATGCTTTTTATACTGACAACCCACAGATTCAAAAACACTTTTATTTTGAATTGTTAAACCAATTGTAATGCGTATCATCTCCGGTAAATACAGAGGCAAGCGCTTGACTGCCCCTAAGAACTTCCCTACCCGTCCTACAACTGACATGCACAAAGAGGCATTGTTTAATGTCTTACAGAATTATTACAATTTTGATACCATCCGGGTATTGGATTTATTTGCCGGTATAGGTAATATTACATTTGAATTTGCTTCCAGAGGCACTGAAGATTTGACGGCAGTGGACAGACATGAAGGTTGTGCTAAATTTTTAACCAAGACTGCTACAGAGCTTTCTTTTGATATTCATGTAATCCAAGCCGATGTAAACTCTTTTCTAAAAACTCAAACCCAACCTTACGACCTTATCATAGCTGACCCACCCTATGATTTTACTAAAGAAAACTACGAAGCAATACACGCTTTAATCCTTTCTCAAAACTTATTGACACCTGAAGGTATGCTGGTCATTGAACACGACAAGCGATTAGACCTGAAAGAGCTGGAATTGTTTAGCTTTGAAAAAACCTATGGTGGCACCCGGTTTAGCTTTTTTGAGCCTTGATAGATATCTTAAATATCTATAAACCATACGCAAAAAAAAGGCACACCATTATGATGATGTGCCTTGCCTGATTAATTGAAATTAACCTAAGACTAATATTGGTTAATTAACCCTTTTGATCTTTGTTTTTCAGATCCTTTGGATTTTTTGATTTTTCATCCTTTGAAACATCAACTTTTCCGGCTTCCCGGTCTTTTGCTTGAGCATTGTCATCCTCTGTAACATCAACATCTTCCACTTCTTCGCCTTTTAAATAGTTAGGCAATTGCATACCTGCCATATTAAACATTTCTTGAAGTGGTGGAACGGCTTTATACATACCTGAAATAAAGTTGGAAGTTGAAGTTTTACCGTTACTATTACTGCCATTTTCCCAAACAGTGACCTTATCAATTTTGATGTTTTTAATGGCTTCCGCTTGGGTTTTGACCAATTCGGGTAGTTTATCGGCAACTAGTAGTAGTACAGCATCTTTAGCATTATTGTCTGCTGCTGCCACAATTCTGTCTAAACCTTCAGCTTGCTTAGTTAAAATCTCAAATATACCTTTCGCTTCGGCTTCTTTTTTCATAAAGATCGCATCGGCTTGTCCTTTAGCGATACGTCTGATTTGTTCAGCTTCTGCCTCTGCATCAATTTCTATTTTTTGTTTATCAATTTGTGCAGGAACTACGATATCAGCCATTTGTTCAGCTTCTTTACGTTTTGCTCTGGCAAGCTCAGCTATTTTTTCAGCAGCATAGGCTTCTTCTAAGGCCTTTGCTGATTGAACTTTTTCAGCTGATAAAGCACGCTTATTGGCTTCGGCTTGTTTTTCACGGCGCAGAGCATCTGATTCTGCGATTTCAATTTTAGAGATATTTTCACCTTCTATAGCTTTGGCATTGGCATCAGCTGTTTTAATTCTCTCTTCTCTTTGGGCATTGGCCTCCCCGATTTTTGCTTTTGCTCTGGCATCGGCTGTTTCCACTCTTTGCTTTTGTTCGGCATCAGCTTCCCCAATCATTGCTGTCGCGTTTTTATCAGCGACTTGTACCCTTTCTTTTTGGTTTGCATCGGCTTCCCCGATTTTAGCCACAGCCAGTGCTTCTGCTACCTGTATTCTTTGATCCTGAACAGCTTGTGCTTCTCCGATAGCCCCATCTCTGTCTTTTTGGGCTACAGATATTTTGGCATCATTGATCGCTTTAGCTGCAGCTTCTTTACCCAAGGCTTCTATATAGCCGGATTCATCGTGAATATCGGTAATGTTTACGTTGATTAACTTTAAACCGACTTTTTTAAGTTCGGCTTCAACACTGTGGGTAATATGCGATAAAAATTTATCTCTGTCTGAGTTGATCTCTTCAATATCCATAGAGGCAACAACCAAACGCAATTGCCCGAAGATGATTTCCTGTGCTAAACTTTGAACGGCGTCAAGACTGAGACCAAGCAGACGTTCAGCAGCATTTTGCATCACTGAAGGTTCCGTTGAAATACCTATGGTAAAACGAGACGGAACGTTGACACGTATGTTTTGTTTACTCAAAGCATTGGTCAGATTAACCTCAATAGACATTGGTGTTAAATCCAGAAAAGCATAATCCTGAATGATTGGCCATATAAAAGCGGCTCCACCGTGAATGGTTTTGGCTGATCTCTCACCTCCGGTTTTTCCGTAAACGACTAAGATTTGATCTGAAGGACATCTTTTATACCTTCTCAGCATTGAAAAGATAAAGACAAATAGAATAAAGACAACAGCTATTATGGTGTATACGCCAAATGCTATTGGTGATTGTAAAGGAATAAGTAACATATTAATCATTGTTTATTTTGAGTATTTATCAACTAATAAAATTTCACTATTTATAATATCCAAAACTTTCACTACCGAACCGGTAGGCAAGTCTTCATCATTATCAGTTAAGGCTTCCAATTCTCTTAAACTCCCTTGTACATTGACCTGTACTTTTCCCATTTTACTACGATTGGCGCCTATGGGTAAGTAAACTTCCCCAACTTTACCGATGGCATTGGTCATTTTTAAAGTCCCTGATTCAGCTAATTTATTGATCCAAAAGAATAATGCAGTGGTTATAACCATCATCAGTAAACCTGCAATGGTTGATATCAAAACAGTTAACCCATTGGACATACCGTTTTGTAAGCAAGTTAATCCGGTCCAACCGAAAATGGTAAAAAATGCTACAAAGTTTTTGAAGGTGAAAAACTGGAAACCGACACCACCATCATCAGTATCAAAATCACCTGCATCAGCTTCCATATCAGTATCAGCATCACCTCCTAAAAATGTAAGAATCAATACAAAAATAAATATAACAGAACCTACCAGAGCAACAATCCAATAAGCTTGTTCAATTGACGTTTTGCCATCTAAAAAATCAAACATGGTTTTCATAGTTTAATAACGGCCGCAAATTTAGAAAAAAATAACATAAATAGTTGCTTTTTTACATTAGTCCGATAAAAAAACTAAGTTGGATGTATCATATCATTTATATACAATTCTGTTTTTTGGAACGCTTCTTATAACACGGTTCTTTTTTATTAAACAAACAATAAGGATAACGAACATCCACTGAATCTGTTAATTGATAGTGTTTGATACTATCTAATTTTCCCGTCTTATTATAATATTTCCATGCACCGTATTTATAATTGTTTTTGACCTGCCCTTCCTCCCGTAATTTATTGATTTTATAGTAATAATCCTTCCAATAACCGTTTCCACCTTTAAACCTTGTTTTATATAAAACACTATCTCTTAAATTTTTAACGATATAATCCCCTGAGATATTTCCTTTTTTATAGGTATAAGTTTTAACTGTGTCATTAACACAAGCTTTTGCATAGTATACACTTTGTGGATAGCCATTGATGATTAATGTTTTTTCACTACGTAAATGTATATTTTTAGTATCAAAATTAATTATTTCAGTTTTTTTTAGAGGAAAACTACGAGCATAAACAAACTTTTTTCCAATAGAATCATATTCAAATTCTCGTTCTAAAATTTGACTTCTCAATCCAACACGATAATATTTTTTAAAAGTCTTCATCGTCATATCACCTGAATAATCACCTAACATTATTATTTTATAAGGTTCTTCTATTGTTTGGATTTTACAGCTTGCAACCATTAAAGCCAATATACTAATAATAATACTTGTGTATTTCATCTACTCCACATTTATTTGCAGTTTTGTTTTTGGAACGCTTCTTATAACACGGTTCTTTTTTATTAAACAAACAATACGGAAAACGAACATCCACTGAATCTGTTAATTGATAGTGTTTGATACTATCCAATTTTCCCGTCTTATTATAATATTTCCATGCACCGTATTTATAATTATTTTTGACCTGTCCTTCCTCCCGTAATTTATTGATTTTATAGTAATAATCCTTCCAATAACCATTTCCACCTTTAAACCTTGTTTTATATAAAACACTATCTTTTAAATTTTTAATTATATAGTCCCCGGAAATATGACCTTTTTTATAGTTGTAGTTTTTAATTATACTAACTTCTCTTTTTTTCTCATAAGAACTAACTTCATAACAGCCGATTGGTCTACCTTCAAATAATTCTACACTTTCATAACAAGATTTACAATATTGATAAGGTTTAGATAATGCAAATGTTTCAAAATACTCTTCAGGTCTAAAAATGGCTCTACCATCTTCTAGCTCAGACACATATGATTTTTCAATTATCTGTTGTTTATTATTGATGTATTTATCTCTTATAAAGCTTGGAATATTACTATCCTTAATTAAGTAAGGTGGAGGAGTGTTTTTGAATGTTTGTTGCGTTTTACAGCTAACTCCCAGTAAAACCAATAAACTAATAATAATACTTGTATATTTCATCTATCCCCACATTTATATGCATCTTTCCTTTTGGAACGCTTCTTATAACACGGTTCTTTTTTATTAAAAAAACAATACGGAAAACGAACATCCACTGAATCTGTTAATTGATAGTTTCTGATACTATCCAATTTTCCCGTCTTGTTAAAATATTTCCATGCACCGTATTTATAATTGTTTTTGACCTGACCTTCCTCCCGTAATTTATTGATTTTATAGTAATAATCCTTCCAATAACCATTTCCACGTTTAAAACTTGTTTTATATAAAATACTATCTTTTAAATTTTTAACGATATAATACCCTGAGATATTTCCTTTTTTATAGGTATAAGTTTTAACTGTGTCATTAACACCAGCTTTTGCATAGTATACACTTTGTGGATAGCCATTTTTGATTAAAACTCTTTCATATAAATAACCTGATTTTTTACTGGTAAAATTGGATATTGTTGTATTATTTAAAGGGGTACCATTAGTATGATAAAAATTATTACTAATTGAATCGCGTTCTAAATTTCGTTTTAAAACTTGATTTTTTAAACCGATAAAATAATACTTTTTGAAAGCTTCTATGGAAGTACCATAGGGATTATAAGAATCACTCAATTTAATTGGTTGCGGAGGTGGAATAAACTTTTGAGTTTTACAACTAACTCCTACTAAAACCAATATACTAATGATAATACTTTTGTACTTCATCTTGCATTATATTTATTTGATATTTAAAAAAACATATTCGTCTAGATATATCATAATCCATAAAATTAGAGGTTTTATATTTTTCAAAAAGAATTTTTTTCCTTCTAGAGATCTCCTGATAACCACTAATTAAATTATTTAGTATTTTTAGTCTCTCTTTAAAGTATTTAACATATACTTGATATTGACTCAAATGTTCAATAGTTCCTATTTTATTTATAATCTCTGTCTTTTCTTCTTCACATTCAACAATTAATATATTCATGTCACTAAAATCTTCATCGTAAAACGAATGAAGAAGTCCAAGAGTATGGGCAATCTCGTGGGCATATGTAGATAATGTACTTAACCGGTCTTTATATATTATACAATGTTTATTATTTAAAGGCGACAAAAAAGAAACCCCACCAGCATCCTCTGTTAATAAAGACGTTAAGTACAGAATGATATTTTTTTCTTTGACTACCCTTGGCCATTTTAACTTAAATTGGTGATGAAAAAAATTCAATATTTTTCCCGAATCAAATTTCAATGTTGTTTCATTTAACATCATATCTTTAAAAACATCATAATAGCACTCACCATCATACCAACCTTTTTCTGTTCTAGGATTTTTTCCTTCATTCGCAACATCTAAACTTCTTTTCCTAAAAGGCCAGTCATAAGGCTTTCCGTCTTTATCATATTGAAACTTTACTTGTATTAATGCTTGGTTTAAACTCCTTGTATTCAGATAATCTTCAATGGCTTGCAAACCTCCTGTCTTTTGTACTTCAGCTTCAATTACACTTTCATTACAAGTCTCTAAATCAGCAACATAGGCTTTAACTACAGGTATATTAATTGTTAAATCATTATAATGAGAATTTTTTGATATATTGAGTTTAGCAACAATACCACCTCTAGAATCTTTAACCTCAATATAACTTTCTTCTATTGGCCCCTTACATTTTATTTCAATTGGCACACCGTTTAAAGCTTCATCAAACTTAACTTCAGAAGGTTCAACAGTGATATTGGGATCACTGGGTGTAAACGTAAATTTTTCATCAGTATCAATATTATCCCAATCAATATATTCAGAATTTATTAGTGCAAAGAGTTTCACAGGTTTACCAATTATTTCTTTATGATTGGGAAACATTGTTACCCAAGGGGTATAATAATCACCATAAGGTTCGTCTTCATCACTTTTAATATCCATTTTAAAAGGGGTATAAATTTTCTTTAAATCTTCAAGACCTTCAACACATAAATTATCTTTTGTCCATTTCTTTCTCAACCAATCAAAACCAAATTCTCCTTGATAATCATAGTTCAAAATAAATTCCACCACGTATTTGGGTGGTATTTTCACATCCAACTTAACAGTTTCTTCATAGTTAATACTAGGAACTTTTAAAGTAAATTTTGATGTAGCCATAATTATTCTTTTTCCTGTTCTGTTACTTTTAGATTGAATTTTTCATTATCAGCTTTTACCTGATAATCTTTTAAAACAACATTTTTTAATCTTTCTCCATTAAATATATAATCCACTTTTGGGTGTTCTAAATTAACTGTAATTGATTGTCCAACTAAATTTTCAGTGATAATATTCAAATAAACAATATCCTCAAGTTGAGCTTCTTCTATCCTTACACCTTCTTTATCTGTTATAAAATAATCAATTACTTTCGGAGCTTTATCATCACCCATCATGGCACCCGGAATAAGCATTGCAATGTCTTTAAATTGTTCTTGTACACTACCGGCAGTATTTATTTGTGTATGTTGGGTGACCGTTACTTTACCACCTGTACTGCACATACATTCAGAATCATCATATAAGAATTTTTTACTCCCGCCCAATGTGGTTTTTTCGGTCGTTTTAGTCCAGGGTTGTAATGCCGGCACACAAGGTAAATAACCGCCACTTGTAGGTTTTAGTTTACATTGTCCAAAGGTTTGCGGCACTTGCAAATCCATATTGGTAGCCTGTAATTTACCTTGAATTTTGACTTTTCTGTTTTGCGTTACCAGAAGCTTTGCAGGTGTAAACCCCTGATTGCATTCCAATATAGCGCCGTCTAATACATATAATCTTTTACTCATCGTCTTCTAAGTTAAAGGTTATTCTTGTTGTTTTTGAATACAATGCGCCTATGGCGAACGTGTATTCCAATTTTCCTTGCGTTACCAATCCATTGGTTGGCGTTATGTTATAGGTTCCATTATAGATAAACTCTAAATGATGTTTACTACCTGTTGTTGTAGGTAACTTACCCAGAAAAGCATTTAGTTTGGCTAAAGGGAAGTTCTCGTGTTCTGTATCTATTTCTGCATGGGCTTGTACCTCTACTTCTGTAAATGCTCTATCTTGTTTGCTAATGCGTTTATACTCTACGACCGGAATGCTGATATTACCTACGGCATTAGAGATTACTTTGTGTTCTTCTACCGGTTGCTTGGCTATAAATTCTCTAAAGAAAATATTAGAAAAGAAAAAATTATAAAAATTATCTTCCAAATAAACCCGTTGGATATGCTCATCTTGTAATTGCCAATCAAAATCATTAGCCATTGCTTCTAAGTCAGGGTATTGAGTTAACAAACTCGCTTTTATATGTTGCCATTGCTCTCTGATGGCATTGGTGTTTACAACCTTAACCAGCTTAAAATTCTTAGTCACCTTACACTCTAAAAGATCGTTTACTTTTGCCGCTTCTAAAGCAATGTTTTGTGCCTTGTTTAATTTTCTTATGACACTAAACTTTTTGTTAAGCAATAGCCTTCTTTTGTTTTGAATTTTGTAATTCAACAAGCCTTCCGGATCTTGCCCCAAATACATCAAATCAAATTCATTGGCTATAGCATTAAATACCTGTTTGCCGTCTTGTACTATAACCGTTGATATTTCGGAGGTATAATGACGTGTTACCCGCTCACCGTTGAGCTTTATTCTCTGTGTATGTAATGCTGTTTTTTGCATTAATTAACGGTTTCAAAAATCTTAACTTTTGTTTTTTCAAGCAGTACTTCATCTTCATTACTTTTCAAATATATTTTCATTTCAGAGTTGTATTTATCCACATTAAAGACCAGATCTAATTCTTTGTTTGTTGATTGTTGGTTTATCTTTTCAAATGCTTTTTTAACCTCTGATTCGTCAAAATATATTTTGCAACCAAATTGGTTTTTGTTGCTGTCTTGCCAGTATAGTTTAGCGTACTTTGGTAATGCTAATGCGTTATATTGTTTTAATTCCGGATTACTGCCTACAGTATATATATTTTCCCCATTGACATAATCAATTAATACACTGGTAAAGTCCCGTTCTGTAATTTGCTTAAACACAGGTTTCCAATGATATCTTTTCCTGTATTCTGTCCATCTACCATAGGTGATGCCTTCTCTTTTTAAGTATTCTTTTGCTTTATCATCTAAACTATTTATTCTGTCTTTGACATATTTATCCCTGTCTTGTATTCCTGAAGGGTTAAACTCTTCCATAGACATATCAGTTTTCTCAGCTTTAAAATGAGTAATTTCAACCGTTTTTCCGGCACCAAGCAACCAAACAGCAACTACACCTCCCGGTGCCATACCACAAACAATTCTTGAATATGTTTCTTGTTTGCCCAACCTGTTAATAAAGCCTTTTTCAAATAGTTCCAACATTTTTTCTTTAGGTAACTCAAAACTTCCTTTATAAAATTGATTTTCTGCAAATGATATCCAAATGATATCCAGATGATTGGGTACGAGTTTGAAATCCTCTCCTACTAAATAGGTAGATCCTATTTTTCCCCAACCATTTTTCACTGTTCTCCCCCCGCTGGGTATAAAAGCTACAATCTCACCATCTAAACTAAAACTACCATAGTTTACCTCTACCGGATAAGGTTTAGGGGCACATTCTGTTGGCAGCCAGTCAAATTTTTTTGTTTTTTTTGTTAAATTCATTTCGCCGGATATTTGATTTTTACAGTTTAATACAACTAAACCCAATATAACTATCAATATTATTTTCTTTGACATTGTATTAACCATTTTGAATTATTCTTTTGCGTTCCCCATCCACCCTATTGGGTTTCATCGCAGGAATCACTCCTGCAACTCTATTATTATAATGTGCAGAAAAATGAAAATATTCATTTCTCAAATGTTTTAACATTGTTTTGTCGTCAGGAGTATTAAACGTTATAGGTCCTTTGTTTCCCTTAATATACGCGTCTATTCTAGCTTTAACATCAGTGAGCTTGACTTTTTTTCCTTTTTCATTCACTATATTATACTTATTGGTTATTTGAGAAAAATCATATCTAACCTTTTTTTCTTGTGAATATTCAACCATAACGTGCAATGGAATATGGCTGTATTTATTGGAAAGCTGTTTTCTCTTTCCTACAAGTGTTCCCCAAAATTCATCAACTGTAATCTCACCCGGTAAATACCAACCCTGCTCTATTAATTTTAGCCGTTGTTCTTCTAAAGCTCTTAGGGTGTAAACAGTATAGTCTAAAGTAACTTCCTCATCCGTTTTATCAGTATATCCACCGCCAATATCAGAATGGACACCCGGCAGGAACTTTTCTTTTCCCTTTCCGGCACTGGCTATATTCGTTAATCTAAAATTTGCTCTGTGCTCATCTGCAGCGGCTAACTGAAATGTAAATCCTGCTTTAGAAACAGCATCTAAATGCAATTGCTTTGTATCATTAAAATGTACTAAACCAAAGGAGGCAACCGTATCATATAAACCTGCAAACCTAACCACTGTTTTTAATCTAGTGGTTATACCTTTTCCCGCTAATTCCTCACCTAAAACTCCTCCATCTTCTTTATAGGTGTCACCGAGATATTGATAAATTGTTCCATCATAAACTTCTTTTGGGTCTCCTTTTTTTTGATTGATTTCATATATAAAATTCCTTGCTGCCGCAGCACCTCTACTAAAGCCATAAACATCTATCTGCAATCTGTTAATTTTTTTTACAAGATGTTCTTCTAACAACTTAGCTATTCTAACACAAGCCTTTTTGACTTTCCCTTTTACACCGGTTATTCCTTTTCCTGTACCTGCACCCCAACCACTATCATCTTCCAGATCTTCAGTTCCAATACCTTCAACATAAAGAGAAAACTGAATATTTCCTTCTTCTTCAAATTTTTCATAAGCCGGTTCCATACGTGAAACATTGGAAAAATCATTGTCATAACTACCGGATTTCTTGAATGTGTACCATGTATCATAGGTGTTTGCCAGCTTTTTATTGTAACTTCTACCGGCTTGTTTTTTCTCATACTCTAACCTTGCTTGGGTATTTCGTCGGTTGTTGAGTGTCCCATCAAAAAAAACGCCTACAGTTACATTGACAATGTCATCTCCCTCTAATTCATTGTATTCAGCATCACCCACATGAACCGGTGCAGTTTGCACATTAATACCACTTAAAACACTTTGGGTTTGTTCAGTTTGGTTACAAGATGAATTGGCTGTTAATTCCATATTATGATCCTTATTTAATTAGATATCTCATATACTTTTACAAGGGCTTTTTTTATGGCGATTTTACGATCTTCTTTTTGTAAAGTACTAGAAAGAATATTATGGTATTTATCTATTACGACAGATAGTTTGATATCCTGTTCTCCTGAAACTTTACTAAGAATGTTAAATGCTTCTTTTATTTCTTCGAAATCAAAAAACACTTTTGCGCCATAAAGGTTATCCTTGTCGTCTTTCCATTCTAACTTTACAGAACCGGGCAGTGATTTTTCAGTTGTTTTTAAGATATCATTATCCGGTACAGTATAAATACTTTCACCATTGACAAAACTCATATAAACCTCTGTCAACTCGCTTTCACTTTTTAGATCTACTGAGACTGCCCATTGGTATTTTTTCCTGTATTCATTCCACAACCCAAAAGGAATATCATCGGCATTCATCCCGGCTTTTTCTTCATCACTAAAATCTTCTTCTAAAACAGATTTGATAAATGCATTCAAACTCATGGTTGCCGAAGGAGCAAATTCTTGTATGCTAATGTTTGCTTCAACGGCTTTAAATGTATCTATCTCTGTCGTCCAACCATTACCCACAACCCATACAGAAACTAAACCACCGGGTGCCATACCCACATTAATTTCACCATATGTTTCTTCTTTTCCTAAACGATTAATATACCCGTCTTTGAATAATTGATGTATTTTTTCTGACGGTAAGTCGAATGTCCCTTTATAGAATTTTGCCTCTAAATACGACAACCAGACTATTTCTAATTTTTCCGGAATATTCTTCAAGCTTTCTCCTATAATATGAGTTGGCCCGGAAACTCCCCACCCTTCGTTTAAAGTGTGTCCGGCAGGAATATTTATATATTCTTCATGGGCATCAATAAATCTTCCTCTGTGTATTTCTACAGGAAAATTTTTAGGCGCACTGGCAGAAGGTATCCATTCGTATTTTAGGGTTTTATTCATTGTATTGAGTTGTGTTGTTTTACTTTGACAAAAAACAAGACTAAAACTTGTTAGTAACACTACAAGGTAAATGAATTGTTGTTTACGGTTACTCACCATACTCAATACTTTCTGCACTGGCAATACTAATCTTACCGCCGGCATTAGTTTTAATTTCCCCACTAGCATCTGTAGCTATTTCTTGTGCTTCTTGCTTGTATTCACTACTGATGACTTTTATAACTTCTCCTACCTGCTTATCTTCATTTTTAGCCGTAATCAAAGAATCACCGGAGACATTCTCAGACTTATTCCTTCCTACAGAAATATCTAAATCTTCTTCTACGTTTATCTGCATATTCTTAGCATTCAATGTCATGTTTTCACCGGCTGTTATGGTAATGTCATTACTATCGGTATTGATTATAATTAGATTTCTATTTTTATCTATTATGGTAATACTTTCAGCCCCATCAGCATCATTTAATTCAATCATATGTCCACTCCGTGTTTTGATCGCTTTAATATCATTTTTATCGGTCTGGAATGCTCCGGCTTTACCGGTACCATTGTATAAGGCACCCATGACATAAGGATGTTCGGCATTGCCCTCTTCAAAACCGACCAAGACCTCCTCGCCTATCTCCGGTATAAAATGAAAACCTTTATCGCCACCGGCATGTGGCGTGACTATACGTATCCAGGGTGTCATCTCACTTTGAATTTTTTGCCAGTGAAACTGTACTTTGACCCGGCCAAAACCTTCCGGATCAGCATTTTCTTTGACAATCGCCGTTTGAGGTTCACTTTTGGGAAAACTATTGATATCGGTCAACGGGTATGTATTGTCTTCTGCAGTAACCCCTTCAAAATGATTTTCATAATCCCCTATATCATTGTTAGTATGGGAGACTTGGACAATACGATAGTTAACGCCTTCCACATTGACTATACTGCCCAATTTAACACCGGGATTTTCAGAGGTACCGGTAATTTTCACCTGATTGACAGCAATAGCTTTACGTTGTTTTTCTACCTGTTTATCCAGACGGTTTTGTACCTGAGCATCATTAAAAGTAGCATGCAGAAGTTGTGTTTCTTTAGTAAATATCTGATCAGACTTATCCGACACAAAACCATTAAAACCATTTAAGCCAACAGCTACTTCAGCTGTGGATTTTTCCTGAACCTGATCAGTCAGATAATCATTACTAAAAACTTTATATTTCTGTGACTGCGGCATCAAACTCAACTGGTATTCTTTTAAATCTATACCATAGGTCAATACTACTTCTTCACTATCCGGTCTGCCAAAAATCAATTTGACGCCATCGTAATAAAACCATTCACCGTATTGAGCGGCTAAACGTGTGGCATAAGCATAAGAACTCTCATGGTGCTGCACCGAGTAATCTAAAGTAATATCATCCTGAGGTCGTATATCCACGCTCAATTGAGAAGTATTATAGCCCTGAAAGGTTTTGCCAATAATACCTGACAAGGACATTTCATTATGAGACCTGTAGTGGCATCCGTCATCAGCCAGAAAAGACGGACTTTGAGCGGTGATTACTATTTCATCACCATTACTCGCCTCATGCCCTTTGATGGTTTTGATTTGAGTGACAACCCCTTTGAATTGAAGTGCTTTATAACTTCCAAACCCTTCCATAGATTGAATTTCAAGCGTTATGGTCTCCCCGAGAAATTTTTTGCTCTGCTCCCCGAGGGCTGTAGACAAATCTTCCAAAGCATCCATACGACACACGATTTGCAACAAATGATGTGCCCCTATTTGCTGGTGTAGTAAGATACTTTTAAATGTAACTAACTGCGTTCCACCTATAAATAAATCTGTAGTAGTTTGTAGTGCCATAGTATGTGTTTGAGTTTTATAACTGCACCATCATCAACTGATATAAGTATTGTAGCCGGATGGTAAAACGTATATATTTAATAATCTTATTTAAAATCGGAATTGGTTGAAAAACTATTTATAAACATCATCAAAAGTTTTTTGACCTGTTTAATCTGACATCTTAAAATTATAGCTTATCAGCCCAATTATTGACAAACGTCGTGTCTTTAACCGTGACTTCTTTAGCTGAAATGACTATTCTCGTTTTCAAAGGATTGTCATTGACCGCATCAAAATCCTCATCGTAATTTAAACAATAGGCCTCTTTGAACTTAATGGTTTTCAAACTGGCCATATTGTCTCTTTTGTAAAAAATAATCTCACCGTCTTTGGTCATATTGGGTGAAATCATCCACTCTAAAAAATCAGTTTTATTAGTGGATTCTATGACTACGGTAATCTGTCCGCCTTTAGGTCTTTGCGAGGGTTTACCGGTGCTATCCGCACCTTGTTGAAAGGAAAAGGAACATGACAATACATTCATCGTATCGTCTTCTATAATCATTTGTGATAAAAAAGACATAACACTTTTCGTTTAAGTTTGGTATTAAAAAAAAGGGAGTATATAGACATACTCCCTTCATTATTTAATATGTTAAGATGGGAAATATTAGACCCACTCATTGACATGCTCGCCATTACCCATAGCGATTACTCTTGCAGAAATAACAAAAGACTCTGACATTGGGTTTTTATTGCTAGCATCAAAGTTTTCATGATATTTTACCATGTAACCTTCAGTGAATTTCAATTCTTTAGCGGTAGCTTCAGTATCTCTTTTTAAGAATACAATAGAACCG
>PDQD01000053.1 GCA_002747695.1 Flavobacteriia bacterium | reverse complement strand
GTTTTGATTCCGGGACAATCGGCACATGGTAAAACACCTTCATAAGTGCCTGCCCAATGATGGTTGTGATCATGAGCTTTCGCTTCTTTGATATGCTTTTGCTCTATAGCTTTGGTTTCTTTTTGTTCGTCTTTACATCCAATAATAAGCGTGGCTAACAAAGCCATTAAAAATAGTTTTTTCATTTGACAAAAGGTTTGATTATTGATTCATAAGGTCTTCAATTTCTTCTGTGGTAATAGGAATATTGCTCATCAGGTTAAACGGTTTACCGGTTTCCTGAACGACATAATCATCTTCTATACGGATACCAAAACCTTCATCCGGAATATAGATACCCGGTTCTACAGTAAAGACCATACCGGCTTTGATAGGTTCAGTCAAAACACCATAATCATGTGTGTCTAAGCCCATGTGGTGTGAGGTACCGTGCATAAAGTACTTTTTATAGGCCGGCCATTTAGGATCCTCATTTTTGACGTCTTCTTTGGTTAACAGACCTAATTTAAGTAATGCTTCGGTCATCATTTTACCCACTTTGACATGGTAATCAGCCCAAAGCTCACCGGGAACTAGAAGGTTGGCAGCCATGTCTTTGACTTTTAATACCTCGTCATAGACTTCTTTTTGACGTTTGCTGAACTTACCGGAAACAGGCACCATACGAGTCATGTCTGAAGAGTAGTTGGCATAAGAAGCCCCTACGTCCATCAGAATCAAGTCACCGGCTTTACATTGTTGATTGTTTTCTATATAGTGTAATACATTGGCATTATTACCACTGGCGACAATAGGAGTGTAGGCAAAGCCATTGGAACGGTTGCGGATAAATTCATGGATGAACTCAGCCTCTATTTCATGTTCCCAAACGCCGGGTTTGACAAACTGAAGTATGCGTCTAAAGCCTTTTTCAGTCAGATTACAAGCGTGTTGGATCAAATCAATTTCTTCGGGCTCTTTGACAGAACGCAGACGTTGTAAAATCGGTTGGCTTCTTAGGTAGGTGTGTGCCGGATATTTTTCTTGCAACCATTTGATGAAACGAGCCTCACGGGTTTCTACATCTGTACTGGCACGGTAGTGTTCATTGGTGTTGAGATATACGCCACCTTCGGCTTGTGTCATGATTTCGAATAAAACTCTTTCAAGGTCTTGTAGCCAATATACAGTTTTGATACCTGAAACTTCCAACGCCCGTTCTTTGGTCAGTTTTTCACCTTCCCATACGGCAATATGCTCATTAGTTTCACGTAAAAATAACATTTCTTTATGCTCTTCTTTAGGAGAATCGGGAAATAATACCAAGATGCTTTCTTCCTGATCTACACCTGAGAGGTAAAAAATATCCCTGTGTTGGGCAAAAGGCAAGGTACTGTCTGCACTTACGGGATAAATGTCATTAGAATTAAAGATAGCCAGTGTGTTGGCTTTCATTTGTTTGGCAAATTTCTTGCGGTTTTTGATAAACAAATTTCGGTCTATTGGTAAGTATTTCATTTTGATATTAGATTTAAGACGAGAGACATAGAATATAAAAACCCCTTACGAAGTGAAAAACGGGTGCAATTTCCAGTCTTCAATCGTCAATTTAAAAATGTTTCTACAAAGTTATACATTTGTAGTCAGTTATTAAAAAGATATGTCATGAATTTACGTCTATACATTACATTGTTGTCATTTTTGATGGTTTACAGTCTGTCTGCACAACAAAAGACCCCTTACCGCCTGTATAATGCTGATGGAAAAAAGAAATCATACAGGAAATTATTGAAGGAAGCTAAAAAAGCCGATGTCGTATTGTTTGGCGAACTTCATAATAATGCCATTGCCCATTGGTTGCAATATGAACTGGCCGTCGATTTACATCGTAAGGAATCCTTGATTTTAGGTTTTGAAATGCTAGAACGCGATAATCAGGAAGTGTTAGAGCAATACCTGAGGGGAGAGATTGACCAAAAACAGTTGGATAGTATGGCGCGACTTTGGCATAATTATAAAACGGATTATAAACCCTTGGTTGATTTTGGGAAAGACAAAGGTTTAAGTGTTTTTGCCAGTAATATTCCGCGGCGCTATGCCAGTATGATTTTTCACGGGGGCTTTGAAGCATTAGACAGCTTGCCCGATGCAGAAAAGGTATGGATGGCACCATTGCCTATAGATTATGATCCCACTCTGCCGGGTTATGATCAAATGACAGAAATGATGGGCGGTCACAATGGAGAGAATTTACCTAAAGCCCAAGCCATAAAAGATGCTACAATGGCGTACTTTATCAATAAATACTGGCGTAAAAATCATGTGTTATTGCATTGTAACGGGGCTTACCACTCTAAAGATTACGAGGGGATTAATTGGTACCTTAACCGGTATAACCCCGATTTAAAAATCCTGACCATTACCACCGAAACCGTGGAAGATGTCAAAAAGTTTGATAAGGATTTAAAACATAAAGCCGATTTTATCATCCTGGTAGATGAAAATATGACTAACACTTATTAAACGATAAAGTTTAAAATTTTAGTGGGGGTTACCGACCAATTCTTCTTTCAAAAACGTTGCGGTATAACTGTTTTGGCAGCTTAACAGCTCTTCAGGAGTCCCTGCAAATAAGATGTTGCCACCGTTTTTACCGCCTTCTTTACCGAGGTCTATGATGTAATCGGCTAGTTTGATGACATCCATATTGTGTTCAATGACCAGTACGGTATTCCCTTTATCGACTATTTTTTGCAAGACGTCCATCAGGATTTTAATATCCTCAAAATGTAAGCCTGTAGTCGGTTCGTCTAAAATGTAAATGGTATTACCGGTTGCTCTTTTTGATAATTCGCTGGCAAGCTTGATGCGCTGGGCTTCACCACCACTCAGGGTGGTTGAGGGTTGTCCCAGTGTGATGTAGTCTAAGCCTACTTCGTGGAGCGTTTGGAGTTTGCGGTGAATTTTCGGAATACTTTCAAAGAACAAAACAGCTTCTTCTATGGTCATGTTGAGTACATCACTGATGGATTTGCCTTTGTACCGGATCTCCAGTGTTTCACGGTTAAACCGTTTGCCCTGACAAGTTTCGCATTCTACGGCAACATCGGGGAGAAAGTTCATTTCAATGATGCGTACGCCACCACCCTGACAGGTTTCGCAACGCCCGCCTTTGACATTAAATGAAAACCGCCCGGGCTTATAACCGCGTATTTTAGCTTCCGGGGTCTGGGCAAACAAACTACGGATTTCCGTAAATACACCGGTATAGGTTGCCGGATTGGAACGGGGTGTCCGTCCTATAGGTTGTTGATCTATATCAATTACTTTGTCGAGATGTTCCAGTCCTTCTATATGCTTGTAAGGCATTGGTTTTTTAACGCCATTGTAAAAATGAGCATTAAGGATAGGGTAGAGGGTTTCGTTGATCAGGGTAGATTTACCACTACCGGAAACACCGGTGATACAGGTAAGTGTTCCTAATGGTAGTGATAGGTCAACGTCCTTAAGGTTGTTGCCAGTAGCCCCTTTTAAGGTCAGGAACTTACCGTTGCCTGGGCGTCTTGTTTCCGGAACTGCTATTTGTTTGGTTTGGTTGAGGTATGCGGCGGTTAAGGAGTCGTGTTGTAAAAGTTCTTCATAAGTACCGTTGCTGACTATTTCTCCCCCATGTTGTCCGGCACCGGGGCCGATATCCAGAACATAATCAGCGTGTTTAATCATGTCTTTATCGTGTTCGACTACGATTACAGAATTACCGACATCCCTTAGTTTTATCAGCGAATTGATTAAGCGTTGGTTATCCCGCTGATGCAAACCTATACTGGGTTCGTCCAGAATGTATAAAACCCCTACAAGTTGTGAGCCTATCTGGGTCGCCAATCTGATGCGCTGGGCTTCACCGCCGGATAAGGATTTTGAGCTTCTGCCCAGATTCAAATAACTCAAACCTACATCGAGTAAAAACTGTAAACGGGTTTTGATTTCTTTTAGAATTTCTTTGGCGATAACACTTTGTTTTGAAGTCAGATTATCGGCTAAATCATCAAACCAAGCGGATAATTCACTGATGTCCATTTGGGTCAGCTCTCCGATACTGCGACCATTGATTTTATAGTGGGAAGCTTCTTTTGTCAACCGGCTCCCCTGACAAACCTCGCAAGTCTTTTTCTCCATAAAGCTGTTGACCCACCGGGTAATGGATGTGCTTTCTTTGTTGGCGTACTGGTTTTTTAGAAAAGGAATAATACCGTCAAAATCTATGGAATAACTTTGGGTTAATCCCATGAGCTCAGACTTGACTTCAAATTTTTCTTTCCCACCATACAAAATGATATCCAGAGCTTTGGCGGGGATGTCTTTTATAGGAGTTTTAAAGGTGAAGTCGTAACGGTCTGCGATAGTCTTAACCTGTTTGAAAATCCATGATTTTTTTTCTTCTCCCAGCGGTGTGATCCCACCCTGATTGATGCTTAGCGTATCATCGGGGATGATTTTTGACAAGCTCGGTTCTTTGATATAACCTATACCGTTACAGTGAGGACAAGCGCCTTTTGGGGAATTAAATGAAAATGTATTGGGTTCCGGATTGGGGTAGGCAATACCGGTAGTGGGGCACATGAGATTACTGCTGAAATAACGCAGATGTTCAGGGTTGTCTTTGTCTATAATCTGGAGGACATTATCCCCGTGATACAGCGCTGTGTTTACGCTTTCCTGAATTCTTTTTTCAGATTGTTGACTGACTTCCAACCGGTCTATAACAATAGAAATATCGTGTGTTTTATAACGGTCGAGTTTCATGCCACGAGTGATTTCAAAAAAATCACCATCCACATATACCCTTACAAAACCTTGTTTGGCAATACTTTCAAACAGTTCTTTATAATGCCCTTTTCTGGATTTGATAACCGGTGCCATCAGATAAATACGTTTGCCATTGTAGGTTTTGATGATTAAATCAACAATCTGTTGGGCATTGTATTGCACCATTTTTTCACCGGTATTGTAAGAGTAGGCTTCGCCAATACGGGCAAAGAGTAAACGGAGGAAATCATAGATTTCTGTAATAGTTCCTACGGTTGACCTCGGACTTTTACCGGTGGTTTTTTGTTCAATGGAAATCACGGGCGATAAGCCATCAATCTTATCGACATCCGGGCGTTCCAAACCTCCCAAAAACTGACGGGCATAAGCTGAAAAAGTTTCTACATAGCGGCGTTGTCCTTCGGCATAAATCGTGTCAAAAGCCAGAGAAGATTTGCCACTTCCGCTTAACCCCGTAATCACAACCAGTTTTTCATGGGGAATTTGTACATCAATGTTTTTTAGATTGTGTACACGTGTACCGTAAACTTCTATATACTGATTGGCGTTTGACATGATTTTTGTGAAAGAAGACAAAAATACGGGAATTTTTAGGAATTAAAGGCGATTGTTGAAGAACTTAATTCCAAAGCTGTATCACGCTTTGTTTAAGCACGTTGATTTTTTTCGTTTTTATAGCTTATTTCAGTATAACTTGTCAGCAATTCACCGTTTTTTCTTGTGAAAATAATATGTGTATATTTGCGTGTATGATAATTGTTTTTTTCGTGGGTAAAAAGACAAAACAGCTTAAATAACTACGACAATTACATCCAACAAAGATGTGATTTTTAATCACAGAACAATCGAATCTTTAAGTTTTAAT
>PDQD01000052.1 GCA_002747695.1 Flavobacteriia bacterium | reverse complement strand
TAAAATAGAGAGTTCCAAAGACCGTTTCTATTCGCCTTTGGTCAAAAGTATTGCTGCCAAAGAAGGTATTTCTCAGGAAGAATTGGATTCTGTACAAGGCACAGGTTTGAATGGCAGGGTGACAAAAGACGATATGTTGGCTTATGTGCAAAACAGGTCGCAACAACCCCGACAAGCAGCTGTAAAAGCTCCGGCACCAGTATCTGAACCGCCAAAACAAGCGGTTAAAGAACCGGTGACAAGTCAGGCACCCGTTAGTCTTAAAGAAGGTGAGGAGCTTATTCCTATGGGACGAATGGAACGTTTGATAGCAGAACATATGGTACATTCGGTACAGACTTCTGCCCATGTGCAATCGTTTATAGAGATAGATGTAACAAAGGTTGTCAAATGGCGTGAACGCAACAAAGCAGCTTTCTTACAGAAATACAACGAAAAGCTTACCTATACACCTATATTTATGCAGGCTGTTGCCCGGACCATCAGAGAGTATCCTATGGTCAATATTTCTGTAGAAGGTAACAACATCATCAAAAAGAATGCAATCAATCTGGGTATGGCAGCCGCTTTACCTGATGGTAATCTGATAGTACCGGTGATTAAAAACGCTGATGAACTCAGCCTGTCCGGTATGGCCAAACACGTCAACAGACTGGCACATAATGCCCGCGCAAATAAATTGTCACCGGATGATATACAAGGAGGTACTTATACGGTAACCAATGTGGGTTCATTCGGAAGTATTACCGGAACGCCTATCATTAACCAACCTCAGGTTGCTATTTTAGCATTGGGTGCGATCAGAAAAGTACCTGCTGTGATAGAAACCGATGAAGGGGATGTTATTGCTGTAAGACATCATATGATTGTCGCTCATTCTTATGACCACCGCGTTATCAATGGTGCTTTGGGCGGACAATTTATTTTGAAATTTAAAACTTTATTAGAGGCTTTCAATGAGCCTGATTTATAGATAATTAAAATTATAAAACTTATATAATATGAATTTTTTTATTGATACGGCCAATATTGATCAAATAGAAGAAGCTGCCTCTCTCGGCATACTTGACGGTGTAACGACAAATCCGTCATTGATGGCAAAAGAAGGAATCTCCGGTGACAAAGAAGTCAAACAACATTACCGGGATATATGCCGCTTGGTCAAAGGGCATGTCAGTGCAGAGGTTATTGCTACAGATTATGAAGGTATGATTAGAGAAGGCGAAATGCTGGCAGATTTAGATCCTCTAATTGTGGTTAAAGTACCTATGACAAAGGATGGTATTAAAGCCATTAAATACTTTAGCAATGTTGGTATTAAAACCAATTGTACCTTGGTCTTTTCAGTAGGTCAGGCGTTATTGGCTGCAAAGGCAGGCGCTACTTATGTGTCTCCTTTTTTAGGACGTTTGGATGATATTTCATCTGATGGCTTAGCGCTGATTGCTGAAATCAGACAAGTCTATGATAACTATAATTACGAAACAAAAATTTTAGCGGCTTCTATCCGTCATACCATGCATATTGTGGATTGTGCTAAGCTGGGTGCAGATGTGATTACCGCACCGCTTAAAGCTATTGAGGGCTTGTTTAAACACCCTTTGACTGATAGTGGTTTGGAACAGTTTTTAGCCGACCATAAAAGAGTTAACGGTTAATAATTAGTCGGTTGCTTGCAGACAGTAACCCGTTTTAACCGCCCGGATACTTTGGGTTTATAGCCATAAAAAAAGTCGGGAAACTTGTTGTTAATCTTTTTAACAGACCTGAGCAAGATACAGCAATGTACCCTTGCTCAGTTTTTAGTTTTTTACTAATCTCTAATCAAAGAAAGCCCATGACGCTCAATTACATTTGGATTGCTTTTTTCCTCATTGCTTTTGTGATTGCTGTGATCAGATTGCTGTTTTTTGGCGATACAGAAGTGTTTTATGAGATTATGACAGCAATTTTTAACCGTGCAAAACTGGGTTTTGAATTGTCTTTAGGGCTTACAGGCGTATTAGTGCTTTGGATGGGCATTATGAAAATAGGTGAGAAAGGTGGGGTCATTAAAGTGTTGACCAGACTGGTCAGTCCGTTTTTTAGCAAATTATTTCCGGAGATTCCTAAGAACCATCCTGCCATGGGGTCTATGATGATGAATCTATCGGCTAATATGTTGGGGTTAGACAATGCAGCTACACCATTGGGGCTTAAAGCGATGGAAGACTTACAACAAGTCAATCCCAAGAAAGATACGGCGAGTAATGCCCAAATTATGTTTTTGGTACTCAATACATCGGGGATGACGCTTATTCCGGTCAGTATTTTGGCTTTACGTGCCAGTGCCGGAGCTGTCAATCCTACGGATGTCTTTATTCCCATTCTGATAGCCACGTTTATCTCAACGTTAGTCGGGTTGGTCGTGACGTCTTTAGTTCAAAAAATCAATTTACTGCAGCCGGTTATTTTGGCTTATCTTCTCGGTTTTACAGCGCTAATCGCCGGTATGATTTGGTATTTTTCCACTTTATCTCCCGAACAGGTCAAACAATCTTCCAATCTTATGGCCAATATTTTATTGTTCACTACCATCATAGTATTTATCATGGCAGGTGTACTGAAAAAAATAAATATTTATGAAGCTTTTATTGATGGTGCCAAGGGGGGCTTTGAGGTAGCGGTAAGTATCATTCCTTATCTTGTTGCCATGTTAGTCGCTATAGGTGCTTTTACGGCTTCTGGAGCTATGGATTTGTTGGTGGATGGTTTTAGCCGTTTAGTGGGCTTTTTGGGTATGGATACGCGGTTTGTAGAAGCATTGCCTACAGCCTTTATGAAACCGTTGAGTGGCGGAGGTGCCAGAGCTTTGATGGTTGAAAGTTGGGGCGCCGATAAAAGTATGGTGGATAGTTTTGTGGGTAGAATGACGTCGATTCTCCAAGGTTCTACAGAAACTACTTTCTATGTTTTAGCCGTTTACTTTGGTTCAGTAAAAATAAAGAATACCCGTAACGCTGCGCTGTTGGGTATTATTGCTGATGTTGCCGGTGTGATAGCGGCAATATATGTTACTTATTTATTTTTTGGATAAGATCCGTTAGTGTTAAGAAACTGTATAAAACACAGAAAGACCTCAAAAGAAAATGTTTTGAAGTCTTTCCGGATTGATACTGCTATTATATTAGTAATCTCCTAAAGTTTCCGGATTTTGTTCCAGGGCAGTGGCGAGTTGTTCATCATTGAGCGGTGAACCGTGCCATTTATAAGTACCCATCATAAAATCAACGCCATAACCCATCTCGGTATGAAGAAGTACAGCTACGGGTTTACCCTGTCCGGTTAAAGCTTTAGCCTGATTCATACCTTTTATTACGGCTTCTATATCATTCCCTTGTTCGATATCGATAACATTCCAGTCAAAGCTTTCAAATTTGGCTTTTAAGTCCCCGAGAGATACGACATTGTCAGTAAAACCGTCTATTTGAGCTTTGTTGTAATCGACACTCATGATCAGGTTGTCAATACCTTTTGCTCCGGCGTACATAACGGCTTCCCATATTTGTCCTTCCTGTAGTTCGCCATCGCCTTGTAAGGTGTAAACCAAATGTTTGTCTCCATTCAGCTTTTTAGCTTGTGCGACCCCAAGAGCAACACTCAATCCCTGACCCAAAGATCCTGAAGCTATACGTACACCCGGTAAGCCATCATGTGTGGAAGGGTGTCCTTGTAAACGGGTTCCGAGCTGTCTGAATGTGTCCAATTCCGAAACCGGAAAATAACCGCTACGGGCTAAAATAGAATAATAAGCCGGTGTGATGTGACCATTGGACAAAAAGAACATATCTTCATTATGACCTTCGGCATTAAATGGTAATTTATAATCCATGATTTCCTGAAACATAACGCTCATAAACTCATTGGAACTCAACGAACCTCCCGGATGTCCGGATTGTACCTTGTGTACCATTCTTACAATGTCTCTTCTTATCTGTTGGGTAAAGTCTTTTAGATGTTTAGTATTTGGCATGATATGGTTTTTTGCAAAAATAAGAGTATTTAAAACAATTGAGCAACTAATTTATTAACAGCTATCAAAAAAGTTTCATCTTCAGGGCTGAAAGCATTGTCCGTATGTGAATCGATGTCAATCTGACCTATATTGTCTCCATTAACCCACAGAGGAACTACAATTTCAGATTTAACTGCGGGACTACAAGCGATATAATTGTTTTGTAATGTCACATCGGGCACGAGAAACACTTGATTGGAAACTGCAACCTGTCCGCAAATCCCTTTACCGAAAGGTATGGTGTCATGTGTTGTAGGTTCACCGGCAAAAGCTTCCAGATGAAGGGTTTTTTGAGCTTTGTTAGCCAGATAAAACCCTACCCAATCGTAGTGTTGATAAGTGTTTTGTAAGACATCGCAAATGCGTTGTAAGATGTCATGACGGTCTAAGTCTTTATTATTGACCAATTGTTCTATCTGCACTAATGTTGTGTCGTATATGGACATAAGTTGATTGTATTTTGACCGCGTAAATGTAGGGAAAATTCAGGTTCAATTATTAACCCAAAAAATAGTAGTTTTGCAGCATGGCATTGACGTTTTATAAATACCATGGTACAGGTAATGATTTTATCATGATTGATAACAGATCCGGGGCGATTCAATTGTCTCATAAACAAATCAATCTCTTGTGCGACAGGCGTTTTGGGATAGGTGCTGATGGTTTGATTCTGATAGAGACATCGGTTGAATATGATTTTTATATGCGTTATTTCAACGCCGATGGGGCAGAAGGTACTATGTGTGGCAACGGGGGCAGATGTTCTGTACATTTTGCCAGACAGCTGGGATTGATTAGTGCGCATGACACAACATTTGAAGCCGCTGATGGTACACACAAGGCAGTCATTCACGACGATATCGTAGCGCTTAATATGCAGGATGTTACCGATATTGAATGGTTTGACCATCACTGTTTTCTCGATACAGGATCACCGCACCATATTGAATTTACTGATGAGATTGACAAATTGGATGTTTACAAGGCAGGTAAAGCCATAAGATACGGTTTGCCTTATGGGGAAGAAGGTACGAATGTCAATTTTGTTAAGCAGATTAAGGACAATGTCTTTCAGGTAAGAACTTATGAACGTGGTGTAGAGGATGAGACGTTGAGTTGTGGTACAGGTGTGACAGCTATTGCGATAGCCATGTATGGTATGGGAAAAACCAAAGCCAATGTTGTCCGGTTAATGACCAAAGGCGGTCAACTGGAGGTGTCTTTCGTAAAGGAAGGCAACACCTATACAAATGTAGTTTTAAAAGGTCCGGCAACATTTGTTTTTAAGGGTGTTATAGAGGTAGCTGATTAGTTAATCAAAGTATTGAATGTCAGCAATAATCAAAGTAATTATATTTAAAGTATTTATTTAATAAAATAAATTTAAACAACTGATTGTAAAATATATAAAACATTATTTAATTTCTAATTTCGTCTATTGTTTATCAACTGAATATGACCTATTTATCATCAGAAAATATCCGTTTAAGAGCGCTTGAAAGTACAGACTTGGCTATGCTTTATGAGATAGAAAATGATGAGCATTTGTGGGTATTGAGCCATACGGTTCAGCCATATTCCAAAAAAGTTTTGACGGCTTACCTCGAACAAGCACATCAGGATATTTATACGGCCAAACAATTGCGATTGGTTATTGAACAAGGAGATCAAAGTATTGGT
>PDQD01000003.1 GCA_002747695.1 Flavobacteriia bacterium | reverse complement strand
TATCAACAGTATAAAGTATGAATTTGAGAAATGTGGTAACTACAAACAAGCGACTTTAACCGCCTTTGCAACGGTAGGACGTTCGCTATTGATGACTACTATTGTATTGTCTGTAAGCTTTGCGACTTATACCCTTTCGCCGGTGAAAATGGTAGCTGACATAGGCCTGTTAGCGTCCATAGGGTTGTTAGCCGCTTTGATTACCGATTTCTTGATTACACCGGCACTGATGATCATCACAAAACCGTTTGGGAAAGAAGAATTAAAAAATTAAGTGTTAAACCGGCGTAATTCCCCATTAGGGGGATTGAGATACTTATATAAAAGAAGATATAAAATACGATGGATTGTCTCTTGTTTTCAGACTTCCGTTTTTAAATTGACAAAGTACAACAAGCAAATAAATAACCCGCTAATAGCTAACAGCCAAAGGCTAAAAACCCACAGCTATTAGCACAAAATCTGACAGAAATGAATATAAAAATTAAATTAATCACAGTAGCAGTTGCCTTAATAGCAACAAGTGCAAGTGTCGCACAAACAGGACGAGATATTATGCTAAAAGCGGATAACCGTCCGGAGGCCAAAACAAATCAATCAGATATTACCTTAACGATCATCAACAAACGCGGCAAAGAGCGTGTCCGAAAACTCAAATCTTATTCGATGGATGTCGGTGAAGATACTAAGACTCTGATGTTTTTTGAGTATCCCGGGGATGTTAAAGGTACAGGATTTCTTACTTGGGATTACGACCAGATAGGTAAGGATGATGACAAATGGTTATACTTACCTGCCATGAAGAAAACCCGACGTATCAGTGGCTCTTCAGCCAAGAAAGATTACTTTATGGGTACTGATTTCACCTATGATGATATGGGCGAAAGAAATATCGATGAGGATACACACAAACTTTTAGGCGAAGAAACGGTTAACGGTCATAAATGTTGGAAAGTAGAATCAACTTCAAAAGACAAACGGGATATCTTCTCTAAAAAAATCATCTGGTTACGACAAGATATTTTAATCCCTGAAAAAGTTGATTTTTATGACCGTATGGGCAAATTGCACCGTCAAATGGTCATTGAAAAAGTGGAAAAAAACAATGATTATTGGGTAATGCTGAAAATGACCATGACCAATGTGCAAACCAATCACAAAACCATCATAGAGTTTGATAATTTGGCATTGGATATTCCCATGGATGAAGGGAAATTTACTGTACAAACTCTGGAGAAAGGAAGAATGTAATACTGGTATTAGATGTTAAGGTGTTGGTTTTTAGTGTGATGTATAAAATTCAACACCTTACATCCGACACCCGGTACCTAACCCCTAATACCAGAATAACAATGAAACCACACAAAATAATAATCATTTGGCTCTTGGTAGTGTTACTGCCGATAAATGCATTGTCGCAAACAGAAGACAATAAAGTACAGATCAACGGTTTTGTTGATACTTATCATGCGATGCGAACTAAGTCCCCCAACGATTATATGTCATCCCGCACCCGTTTCAGAGGTGAAGTAGAGAAAGCTTTTGGCAAATCGTCAATGTTTGTGTCGTTCAACCTCAATCAAAACAGCTTGTTGAAAGAACGCAACGGGTTTGAACTACGTGAAGCCTATTTTGACTATACGGCTAGTCATTGGAGCTTACGTGCGGGAAGACAATTGATTATATGGGGCGTAGCCGATGGGATGCGTATTACCGATCTGGTGTCACCTATGGATATGACTGAATTTCTGGCACGTGACTATGATGATATCCGGATGCCAGTAGAAGCATTGAAATTCAATTACTTTAGAGGTACTATGAAAGCAGAGTTGGTTTATGTGCCCGTATTCAAAGGATTTATATTGCCTACAAACCCTAAAAATCCTTGGGCTGTATCAATGCCTGCTATATCTGATATTCCGCTTATAATATTAGAAGATGATAAACCTGAAATGACATTGAAAAATTTTGAGATTGGCGGACGTATGGTATTTAACCTGCCGGGTATAGATTTCTCTCTGGCTACGTTATATACTTTTAATAAGATGCCGGTATTTGCTAAAACAATGCAAAATAATATGCTTTATATACAACCGCAATATAAACGTATGACCTTTGTAGGGGGCGATTTTTCAAAACCTTTAGGGCAATTTGTGTTGCGTGGCGAGATGGCCTTTAATCTTAACAAACATTTTTCAAGTCAAAATCCTTATGTGGAAACTGTTAAGCGCAATACGGCCAATTATTTGATTGGTGTAGATTGGTTTGCCCCGTCAGAATGGCTGCTGTCAGTCCAGTTTTCAGATGAAACAGTATTTAATCATTCTGAAGATTTGGAAGTCAAGCAGCACTCGCCTTTGCTTACCTTTAATGTCTCTAAAAGCATTATAAACAGTACTTTGAAACTATCAGATTTTGTTTATGCGGACTTACAGAATGAAGGATTTTTCAGCCGTTTTTCAGCCGATTACGCATTAAGTGATCAAATACATGTGCTGGGAGGTTATGATCATTTTGAAGGGGATCAGGGGATGTTTGGATTTTATAAAAACAATTCTGAAGTCTGGATTAAAGCAAAATATAGTTTTTAGTCTGTGTGACGTGATAAGCGATTGAATTAATATTATTCAAGTCTTTAAAAAAAAACAGCAGAAAACGATATTTGATTATAGCGTTTGGGCGAGTTTTAAATATTTTTTTGAGGTTTTAAATACTGCCTTATATTTGCCGAGACTTTTTTAGATAATTTCCCAAAAAGGTTATAATGCAAGTTTTTGTTCAATAATTAGACATAAAATAATTAAAATCATATTATGTTAAATCATATGAAGTACTTATTTGTTGTAGTTCTTTTCTTATCTTTTGCTTATTTACATGCCCAAGGTTCTGATTGTGAGGATGCTTCTGCTTTTTGTGCCGGTGGTTCCACACTGGTCTTTGAAAACTCAATCGATGTTCCAGAATATGGTGCTATGGACTGTCTGAGCTCAACCCCAAACCCCTCTTGGTTCTATCTGAAAATAAAAGATCCTGGGGTGCTGGAATTTGTCCTAACTCAAGGTGATAATGCGCCTGACTATGACAATCTGGATGTGGACTTTATTTGTTGGGGGCCTTTTGATGAGCCCAATTGTGATGATTTAATCTACTATTGTCCTGATGTTACTGAAAATAACGTGATTGCTTGTAGTTATTCCGCGGATCCAGTAGAGTACTTTTCAATAAATAATGCACAAGTTGGAGAGTACTATATGATTTTAATAACTAATTATTCTAACCAATCCGGTTATATTACCTTGACCCAAACTAATGTTGGTAATCCAGGAGCCGGTGAGACAGATTGTACTATTGTGAGTGATTTGGATGTCTGTTATGACAGTTCCAGTGGTGATACAGTAGATCTTGATGCAACTACTAATCTGGGGGTGGTTTACGAATGGTTTAAAGACGGCGTGTTATTACCGGAAACAGGCCCTATACTATACAATATTACGCCACCTGATGCTTTTTATAATGTTTTAGTGTATGATGCAGGTGGTGTGTTGATCAATAACATAGAATACAATGTCAAATTCTGGACAGTACCTTCTTATAATGCCCCACCTGACTTATCGAGTTGTGATGCTTCAAGTGACGGGAATTATGAAGATGGTATTTATGATGGATTTGACCTTGAAGCGCAAAGGTTATTAATGTTAGGCTCTCAAACAGATTTTGATGTCTATTTTTACGAAAATCAGACTGATGCAGAAACCGGTGGAGAGGCCAACGCTATAGATACAAGTAGTCTTTATGAAAACACTACACCATTTACACAAACGATTTATTTCAGAGTTGAAAATCCGGGATGTTATGATACCGGTGAGTTTCAATTGGAAGTATATAATCTTCCGGTTTTTGATGCTGATTTACAAAATATAGAGGTTTGCGATTCAGAGACTTATGGAACAGATGCTGATGGAATAGAGACTTTCGACCTTTTGGAACAAACAGCCGTTATTTTTGAGACTTTAAACCCTAGTCTATATAATGTGTCTTACCACCTTAATCAGGCAGATGCTGATACCGGTGCAAATGCGTTACCGAATACATACGCCAATACAACAAGTCCATATGCTCAAACAATTTATGTGAGGATAGAAGAGAGTAGTAATTCTCTGTGTTATCTCACGCGTTCTTTTGACATTATCGTTGAGCCTTTACCTGAATTAAATGCTGATGTTGTTCTGCAACAGTGTGATGACAATATTTTAGATGGTATTACCTACTTCAATCTTACAGAAGCTTATGGCTTATTATCTGATAATGTCTCACAAGTCACTTTTGCTCTGTTTACTTCAGAAGCGGATGCTCAAAACAATCAGAATCCTATACTAACACCTGAGCATTATCAAAATGAACAACCCTACACAGACACTATATGGGCAAATGTTAATTTTGAGAATTGTAATAAAGTGATGCCTTTTACCATCAATGTGCTGAATTCAGAAATTTCAACTGATACTGTTACACCATTATTGTCATGTGACAGTTCTGATGGAGACTATACGAACAATGTTGCTGTTTTTAACCTCAATGATGCTTACCAACAGATAGAAGATGCTTTTGGTAATAACAGCAATTTAGGTATTGTGTTTTATGAAAATCTGGATGATGCTTTAATAGAGCAAAATCCTGTCAACCAATGGGATAATTATACCAATACAGTCACAAATACACTTTTCTACAGGGTTGAAAATAGTCTGGAAAATGCCTGTGTATCTTTGGGACAGTTTGATTTACAAGTTTTACCCAATCCGGAAACCGAACTGCCTGATGAAGCTTTTATATGTCTGGGAGAAGGTACAATAACTCTGGAGCCTTTGACAGTAAACACTGATTATTCATATCACTGGACGGATGCATCCGGTCAGAGTTTAGGTAACAATCCAATGTTGGAAATTGCTCAAGGTGGAACATATACACTTACTGTAACCAATGCTGATGGGTGTTTCAATGCTGACAATATTATTGTTCAAGAATCCCAAGAATCACTATTGGAAGCAAGTGATCTGACTGTCACTCAATTTAACAACCTCAATACACTTACGATTCCCACCGGAACAGCATACGGCGTAGGTAACTATGAGTATAGTTTGAATCCTGATGGACCATTTTCTCCTGCAACTACTATATACGAATTAGAAGGCGGTGAATACACGTTATACATTCATGATGTCAATGGTTGTAATCCTCATGAAGTGAATTTTTCAATCTTAGATTATATGAGGTTTTTCACACCCAACGGCGATGGCTTTAATGATTACTGGAACATTATTGGAAAAGCCGAAACCCCTAATTTGGTCATTTACATCTTTGACCGTTACGGTAGATTATTGTCCATAATAAATTCACAAGATCAAGGCTGGGATGGGACATCCAATGGTGTTCCAATGCCTGCCTCTGATTATTGGTTTAAAATACAACTGGAAGACGGTTCAGAAAAAACAGGACATTTCACGCTTAAAAGGTAAGTACAACAAAAATATTTACAATGTTACACCCCAAAAATATAATCTTGTCAAGAACTTCAGTATATTTCATGTTTATACTTATACTGTCGCTGTTTTTTTCAGTGCAAAGTAAAGCACAAGAAACATTACCGGTCTATACAGACTATATGACTGATAACGTCTATTTGATTCATCCTGCCGCTGCAGGTATAGGGAATTGCGGTAAATTAAGACTAACTGCCAGACAGCAGTGGATGGGGCAGAATGAAGCCCCTCAATTACAGACATTGAGTTCTCATATAAGAGTGAATAGGAAAACAGGGCTGGGATTAGTTGCCTTCAATGATAAGAATGGTTTTCATTCTCAGGTGGGAGGACAATTGACCTATGCTTACCACTTACCTTTAAGCCGTATGGAAGGTGAGCAGTTATCCTTTGGTATTAGTGCCATGGGGGTAAGGAATACATTGGATGAAAGTGCCTTTTTTTTGGGAGATCCTATCATAACACAGCAAATTAACAGCGTTTTTTATTTCAATACAGATGCCGGAATAGCCTATCACAGAGGGGGATTATTTTCGTATTTTACGACCAAAAACCTATTGTTGTCTGCAAGAAATCAATACAGTCAACAGTATGAGTCACTCAATCTAAGACGCTACTTGTTTACTTTTGGGTATTATATCAACAGAAAACACTCCATTGTACAATATGAGCCATCTGTTATGGTACAATATGTGGAACGTACAAAAGAAAAATTTGTTGATCTCAATTTGAAAGTGTATAAACCTTTTGAGAATGGTTCTGTATGGGGAGGAATATCATACAGGCGAGGTTTGGATACAGGCAACTATGAAGCCCCTAATTATTTTACACCTGTTTTTGGGGTGAACTACAAAAAGTTTGTTCTATCCTATTCCCATACCAGACAACAAAATGATGTTATTTTTGACAATGGAGGATTTCATCAGATTACTTTAGGTTACGATTTTTTATGCAGAGATTTCTTCTCGAGGTTGTCTGCTTGCCCTAATCTGTCTGACAGTTTTTAGTCTGTATTCTGTTGTAAATATTTGATATTAAACTATTTAATTGTTTAAAAAACAGTCGTTGATTATAGCGTTTGGGCAAGCTCTAAATATTTTTTTTAGGTTTTAAATACTGCCTTATATTTGCCGAGATTTTTTGAATGATATTTTATGGCATTATTTTATTTGTTGGCAGGTATTGTATTATTGGTGGTTGGTGGTGAACTCTTAGTGCGATCATCAGTAGGGTTGTCGTTTAGACTCAAGTTGTCAAAACTGGTGATAGGGATGACGGTTGTGTCTTTTGCAACGTCTGCACCAGAGTTGATTGTCAGTGTTCAAGCGGCACTTAGTGGTCATTCTGATTTGGCTTTGAGTAATGTCATCGGATCTAATATAGCCAATATTGCTTTGGTTTTAGGAATTACAGTTGTTATAATGCCTATAATAGTCAATGGTGAGTTTTTTAAGATGAATTGGCCTATGATGATGTCGGTGTCGGTATTGTTATACGTTTTTCTGTACATCAATAGAGATTTAAACCGTTGGGAAGGAGGAGTTTTATTTGTTATGTTACTTGTTTTTTTATGGCTAATTATCAAACGGGCTAAAAACAATGCTTTATCAGACACAGAAGACATAGACGAATCGCTCAAAGAAACCACACCGTTAAAAATAGGTATTTGGTTGTTGTTGGGGGCTTTTGCGTTGTGGTATGGTTCAGAACTATTGGTAGATGGCGCCACAGAGATTGCACAAAAGATGGGTGTTAGTGAGCGCGTTATAGGCGTGAGTATGGTGGCGTTAGGGACAAGTATTCCCGAGTTGGCAGCTTCTGTCATAGCAGCTTTGAGACAAGAAAAAGCTATATCATTAGGAAATTTAATAGGATCTAATATATTTAACATCTCATCTGTATTGGGTATCACTGCGCTCATACAACCCATTATGGTCAATGACTTAGTACTTTTACAGAGAGATATTTTCTGGATGCTCGGTATAGCGTTTGTTCTTTTGCCTTTGGTGTTGAAGCCTAAACGTAACCATATAGGCCGTTTTGAAGGACTTGTTCTTTTGGCTGCATATATTGGTTTCATATATCTGTCCTTTCTCAAAAAATAGAATCGTTAATAAATTAACATGTCAAACTTTAAGAAATATATATTTACAATAGCACTCTTGTTGATTTCAGCATCGGTGTTTGGCCAGGGGTCTGGTTGTGAAGATGCGTCTCCTTTCTGTGCCGGTGGAACTAAATTTGTTTTTGAAAACAGAACAGATAACGTTAATTATGGTAAAGTAGGTTGTCTTTTCAAAACCCCAAACCCTGCTTGGTTTTATATGAAAATAAATAAAGCTGGGAAACTTGATTTTAAGCTTACTCAGGGTGATAATACGCCTGTCTATGACAATCTGGACGTAGATTTTATTTGTTGGGGGCCTTTTAACGCACCCAATTGTGATGATTTACAATATTTCTGTCTCGATGCATTTGATGATAATGTGATTGCTTGTAGTTACTTACCGGATCCTGTAGAATACTTTTCAATAAACAATGCACAAGTCGGAGAGTATTATATGCTTTTAATAACCAATTTTTCCTTGAAACCGGGCTTTATTACATTGACCCAAACTAATTTCGGTGAGCCTGGAGCCGGTGAAACAGACTGCTCATTTATAAATGAAGTGAATGTATGCTATGATAATCTCAATGGCGAAACGGTGGATCTCGATGCAACTACAAATTCCGGAGTAACCTATAAATGGGTTAGAGATGGAGTGTTATTGCCGGAAACAGGTCCTGTGTTATATGATATCACACCTCCTGATGCTTCTTATTATGCATTGGTTTACGATGCAGGCGGTGTGTTAATTAAAAAAATGGATTTCAATGTCAAGTTTTGGACAATGCCCACATATGATACCCCTCCGGATTTATCAATATGTGATTCCTCAAGTGATGGTAATTATCTGGACGGTATTTATGATGATTTCGATCTCGAAGCTCAACGTTTATTAATCTTAGATTCTCAGACAGATATTAATGTCTCTTTCTATGAAAGTCAAAGTGATGCGGAAACCGGTGACCCGGCTAATGCCATAGATACAACTGTGCCTTATCAAAATATTACACCTTATAATCAAACGATTTATTTCAGAGTGGAGAATGCTGTATGTTACGGTACGGGTGAATTTCAGTTAGAAGTTTACAGTATGCCGGTGTATAACCTCAACCTGCAAAATATAGAACTTTGTGATTCAGAAGCTTATGGGACAAATACTGATGGAATAGAGACTTTTGATATTTCAGGACAAACAGCAGTTGTTCATGGCAGTTATGATCCTGATTTATATAATGTTTCTTACCATATAAATCAGGCAGATGCTGATGCCGGCACCAATGCAATTCCGGGCACCTATACTAATACCACAAGCCCAAATACCCAAACGATTTATGTGAGAGTAGAAGAGAGTGGTGACCAGGCGTGTCATACGACATTCACTTTTGACCTTATAGTAAACCCATTACCTGTATTAAACGCTAATGTCAATCTGAAAAAATGTGATGACAATGCATTAGATGGTATAACCAACTTTGACCTCACAGAAGCTTATAGCTTATTATCAGACGATGCTTCACAGGTTACTTTTGCCGTGTTTACCACAGAAACAGATGCTCAAAATAACCAAAATCCTATCCAAACACCTGATAATTATCTGATTGGACAACCTCATTCTGATACTGTATGGGCAAGGGTTACTAACTCAAACGGTTGTAGTAATGTGATGCCTTTTACCCTTGAAGTGTTGGATGGAGAAATTGATACAGACCCACTTTTTGAACTGCCGGCTTGTGAAAGTTCTGATGGGGATGTCACCAACAATATTGCTATTTTTAACCTCAATGACGCTTATCAAATGATAGCAGATGACTATGGCAATTCCAGTGGTTTAATCATTGTCTTGTATGAAAACCTGAACGATGCAATAATGGCACAAAATCCAATCACTCAACTGGATAATTATTCAAACACTACCACAAATACAATCTTTTACAGGGTGGAGAATAGTCCTATCTATGAATGTCAAATTCTGGGATTTTTTGATCTGCAAGTGATTCCCGTTCCCGAACCGGCACCATTACCGGATAATGTGTATGTGTGTTTGGGTGAAGAACCGACTCTCATAGAGCCTCTGACACTTAATCCGGAATACACTTACCAGTGGACAGACGATTCGGGACAAGTGTTGAGTAATGATTTTACATTGGAAACTGAACAAGGTGGTGTTTATACAGTTACTGTGACAGATACTTACGGTTGTACAAATACTTCCAGTATGACTGCTCTGGAATCTCAAGAATCCCTTTTGGAAACAAATGACTTGTATGTCACGCATTTTAACAACCTCAATACGCTTACTATTCCTACCGGCATTGAATATGGTATAGGTGATTATGTGTACAGTTTAGATCCTAACGGACCATTTACCACAACCACTACTTTTAATGATTTGATAGGCGGTGATTATACGCTGTATGTTCAGGATCTCAAGGGTTGTAACCTCCATGAAGTGAATTTTTCAATCTTGGATTATATGAGATTTTTCACTCCCAATAACGATGGTTACAATGACTATTGGAATGTCCTTGGTACAACCGAAGGTGTTGATTTGGTTATTCATATCTTTGATCGCTACGGGAAATTAATCGCCAAAGTAAATCCGCAAGATCAAGGCTGGGATGGTACGTTTAATGGTGTTCCACTTCCTGCAACAGATTATTGGTTTAGAATACAAATGGAAAACGGTACGGAAAAAACAGGACATTTTACCCTTAAAAGGTAATTACAACAAAAATATTTAAAATGTTATATCCCAAAAATACAATCTTGTCGATAGTCTCAAGAGATTTCATACTTATAGCTATACTATCACTGTTCTTTGCAGGGCAAAGTAAAGGACAAGAAACATTACCGGTCTATACCGACTATATGACTGACAATGTCTATTTGATTCATCCTGCTGCTGCCGGCATAGGGAATTGCAGTAAATTAAGACTAACGGCCAGACAGCAATGGATGGGTCAGGATGAGGCCCCCCAATTACAAACTCTGAGCACTCATATAAGAGTGAGTAAGAAAACAGGAATAGGAATAGTTGCTTTCAATGATAAAAACGGCTATCATGCACAAGTAGGTGGTCAATTGACCTACGCTTATCATCTGCGTTTAAGTGAGGAAGTAAGCGATCAATTATCCTTTGGTATTAGTGCTATGGGCGTGAGAAATACGCTGGATGAAAGAGACTTTGTAATACCGGATCCTATTATTAATCAACAGATCAACAGTACATTTTATGTCAATGCAGATGCCGGCGTAGCCTATCACAGAGGTGGATTGTTTTCTTATTTTACAGCTAAAAACCTGCTGTTATCTCCGAGAAATCAATACAATGCGTATGAGTCACTTAACCTTAGACGTTATTTACTAACCCTTGGATATTATATCAACAAGGAAGACGCAATCCTACAATATGAACCGTCTGTTATGTTTCAATACGTAGAGCATACCAAAGAAAAATTTATGGATTTCAACATAAAAATCTATAAACCTTTTGACAACGGTTCTATTTGGGGCGGTTTGTCATACAGACGAGGTTTGGATTCCGGAACCTATGAAGCGCCTAACTATTTTACGCCGGTTTTTGGGGTTAATTATAAAAAGTTTGTCGTATCCTATTCTTATACTAAACAACAGAACAACATTCTTTTTGACAATGGTGGATTTCATCAAATAACTTTAGGTTTCGATTTTCTGTGTAGAGACTATTTACCCAGATTGTCTTCTTGTCCGAACCTGTCCGGTAGTTTTTAAAAATTAGGTTTGCGTTTTTCTAAAAATGCTTTGGTGCCTTCTGTAAAGTCATCAGTGCCAAAACAATCGCCAAACGCTTCAATTTCTGTTTTGTAGCCATTAGTGTTATGATCGAAATAAGCATTCACTGACCGTATGGCTGCACTTATGGCATTGGGTGAATTATAACTTATTTTTTTGGCGAGTTTCTGTGTGGTTTCCATCAGTTCTTCCTGTGTAATCACATGGTTGACCAGTCCCCATTCTTTAGCTTCATGAGCCCCGAGCATGGTTGCAGTCATAATCATCTCCATGGCTTTACCTTTACCGACAAGTTCCGGTAAACGTTGGGTACCTCCATAACCGGGAATCAGACCTAAAGTGACTTCGGGTAGTCCCATCTTCGCATTATCTGAAGCAATTCTCAGATGCGCAGCCATAGCGAGTTCTAAACCACCACCCAAAGCATAGCCGTTAATGGCGGCAATGACAGGAGTTTCCAGATGAGCTACAAAATCAAAGAGTGTTTCGTGTCCTACAGCAGATAAAGCTCTACCTTGAGAGGGTTTGAAATCTGAAAATTCAGTAATATCAGCACCGGCTACAAATGCTTTGTCACCACTACCGGTAAGGATGATTACTCTGCAACTGTCATCAGCGTTTAAAGCTTCAAATGCTTTGTGTAACTCTTCTATGGTTGCTTTGTTAAGAGCATTGAGTTTTTTTGGGCGGTTAATAGTAATTATTCCGATGGGTTGATTGAAATCAACTAAAATATTATTGTAATTCATATGTTTGGTTTTTATTCTTTTTTAATGGTCATATGTAACCTTTGATGTTTAAAATAATCATTCCGCTGTGTGTTTAATGATGATTTTAAACATGTCGGTTTCATGTGTTAGGTTTAGGTGATGTAAAGTTAATAAAAGCGTGTAAACAAACTAATTTTAAAAAAAATCAGGTTATTGATCAGCGTGATGTAACCAGTTTTTTAGGATTTGTTTACCTAATGGGGTCATAATAGATTCCGGGTGGTATTGTACAGCGCTTATGTCGTATTGGTTGTGTTTGATAGACATGGGAATGCCTTCTTCAGATTGTGCGGTCACCACAATGCTCTCCGGTAATTGGGTAACATACCAGGAATAGTATAAGCCTACCTCAAATGTTTCGGGAATGTCTTTGTAGATACAATCATTGCTCATATGGGTAATGGTTTCGGATATGCCGTGTTTCACATGGGGTAATGCTTTGAGCTGACCTCCGAATAATTGGGCGATAGCTTGTTGCCCTAAACAAATACCCAGAATAGACTTCGTCTGTTGGTGGCGTTGAAGAAAATCCATAAGATCACCGGATTCATCGGGTAAACCCGGGCCGGGAGATATAATAACCTTTTGATACTTGTTGATGTCAATAGTTCCTAATGCGTCATTTCTGTATATATCTACATGATAATCCAATGCTTCTATATAATGCACAAGGTTATAGGTGAACGAATCGTAATTGTCTATTAATAAAATCTTTTGTGTCATGGTAATCAGAGCATCAGCGGACTAAAATACATTAAAAATAATAAGACTGCTAAAATACATCAAATAATATTTGATGAGTCACAATCCTCTCAACTCCTACAAGGTTCAAGGAAGAAATCTTACAGTACGTCACAAAGCAAGTGCTGTAAAAAGCTTGAAATTAGATTTTAAAGTCAAATGATTAAAAAAGTATAAACAAACCTTTTTATATAGTATCTTTGCCGTCAAGAAATTAGCCCATGAGTAAAATAGTCGCCATAGTTGGTCGTCCCAATGTAGGAAAATCAACCTTTTTTAACCGTTTGGTCCAAAGGCGTGAAGCCATAGTTGATGCCGTCAGTGGTGTCACGAGAGATAGACATTACGGTAAGTCGCACTGGAACGGTAAGGAGTTTACACTGATAGACACCGGTGGTTTTACCATTGGGTCTGACGATATATTTGAAGAAGCCATCCGTGCACAAGTACACCTGGCCATAGAGGAGTCAGATGTGATCCTTTTTCTGGTCGATGTGGAAGATGGGATCACCCCGATGGATGAAACCGTAGCTGATTTGTTACGCAAGGTGGACAAACCTGTTTTTCTTGTCGCAAATAAGGTGGATAATACCAAACGTGTCAACGAAGCTTTGGAATTTTACAACTTAGGATTGGGTGAATACTATCCGGTATCATCTATCAATGGTAGCGGTACAGGAGATTTATTGGACGAAGTTGTTAAGCATATTCCCGATGATGATACGGATGAAGAAGAGGATGATTTGCCCCGGTTTGCTGTAGTAGGCCGGCCTAATGCCGGAAAATCTTCATTTATCAATGCCCTGATAGGAGAGGACCGTAATATTGTTACTGATATTGCCGGTACTACTCGTGACAGTATCGATACCCGGTATAACCAATTTGGTTTTGAATTTAACCTTGTGGATACAGCAGGTATCAGGAAGAAATCCAAGGTGCGTGAAGATCTGGAATTTTACTCTGTCATGCGAGCTATCAGAGCTATTGAGCATTGCGATGTTGCGATACTTGTGGTGGATGCTACCCGTGGCTTTGAAGGTCAGGATGAAAATATTTTTTGGTTGGCCCAAAAGAACAAAAAAGGCATTGTTATTCTCATCAACAAATGGGATCTGGTTGACAAGGAAACCAATACATTGAGAGATTTCGAAGCTAAAATCAAAAAAGAAATTGAACCCTATACCGATGTCCCTGTTTTATTCATCTCTGCCCTGACCAAACAACGGGTTTTTAAAGCCGTAGAAACAGCTGTGGATGTGTATAAAGGTTTAAAGAAAAGAGTATCCACGAGCAAACTCAATGACGTCATGCTGCCGTTAATTCAAAAATATCCGCCGCCGGCTACCAAAGGTAAATATATCAAAATCAAATTTTGTCAGCAATTGCCAACGCAGACCCCACAATTTGTGTTTTACGCCAATTTGCCTCAATACGTCAAAGACCCTTACCGTAGATTTGTAGAGAATAAATTGCGGGAAAACTTTCATTTTACAGGGGTTCCTATTATTGTTCACTTTAGAAAAAAATAGCCCTGATGTCAGATGTTCCGGAATTATACGGTCTTGCGCTTATAGGCGGTCAGAGTACTCGTATGGGACACGACAAAAGTATGATTGATTACCACGGCATACCTCAGTGGCAATATGCCGTTAAGCAATTGGAGCCACTGGTAAACAAAGTCTTTCTTTCAGTAAGACAGGGGCAAACTATAGATTATGCAAATCTTATCGAAGACCGTTACCCGGGCAAAGGTCCTTTTGGAGCGTTGATGACTGCTTTGGAAACCTATCCGGACAAGGCGTTTTTGGTGTTAGCCACCGATTTACCCTATATGACTGATGATCAGTTGCAAAATATTGTAAAACAAAGAGATGCGTCCAAAACGGCCACAGTTTTTAAGGGTCGGGGAAAATTGTATTCTGAACCTTTGGCTGCCATCTGGGAACCTGGGTCATTGCAAGATTTTAAACGCTTTTTTTCTGAAAATATCTTTAAATTGCAAGCAGTTTTAAAAGCTGGTGCGCATAAAACAGTAAGTATAGATAAACACTTTATTCAAAACATTAATTCGCTACAAGATTTTAATCAAACTAACCATGACAACAAAAAGAAATTTTAAAACACTCTTATTTATTTTAGTTATTCTCGTGATTAAACCTCTTCAAGCTCAGGAAGACGAATCTTCAAAAGGAATCAACATCGGTAATATTATAGAAATGTCAGGAAATTGGTTTATAGCTTACCGTAACGGTATCGAGCAATCACATCCCGATGAAACTACACCGGTAGTTCAATCAACTGAGAATCAATTTATGCTAAAACGCAGCTATTTTACCTTAAAAAAAGACCTGAACGATGTGCTTTCAGTACGTTATACGCAGGATTTGACTATAGATACTGAAGGTTCAGATGCCGGTAATGTAGAAACCAGATTGAAATATTTGTATTTAAAAATAAAGCCGGAATTAAGAAGTAAGACCTTTACGGGTACTTATATGGAAATAGGAATGGTCCATACGCCCTGGGTAGATTTTGAACAAAAGATAAACTCATACCGTGTGCATGATAACATGTTTATAGAACGTAATAAATTGACCAGTTCAGCAGACTTTGGGGTGTTAGTTGCCGGGAACATAGGACCGGTCATGGACAAGGAGTATTTGAAAACTGTCAATGGCGCTATGAAAGGTAAGTATATGAGTTATGCCTTTGGGGTTTTTAACGGTGCAGGTTATTCCGGTAGAGAAGCAAACCATAATAAGGTAGTAGAAGGGCGTTTAAGTTTTCGCCCATTTCCCAATAAAGTTCCGGAACTACAGTTTAGTACAAGTTTTATGTTGGGTAAGGGAAACTCTGAATTCAGCCCGGAATTCACGCAGTATTTGGGCTTTTTGGCTTATGTAGGTAAACAGTTGACTCTCGTTGCTCAGGGACATACAGGAACCGGTGATTTCAGAGCGCGATATGTAGAAGATGACCATCCGGAAATAGCCTTAGATAATCAGGGTTATAGCTTTTTTGGCGAGTATAAAATTAAAAATTCACCTTTTGCCGTTTGGGGACGTTATGACGATTTTAAAGTATTAGAGAAAATCAATTTCAACACCAAACGTTATATCGCCGGTGTTGCTTACACTATCAATGATTATTTACGTGTCGTAGGTGCTTATGAACGCAATGAAACTTTTGAAGAGGATAATGATATTTACGAGATAAATTTTGAAGTCTCGTTTTAATCCGGTTTCGTTGGAAAGTTAAAAAGGAGTGCTATCATGGCATCGAACACAGGCTTGCATAGTTTGGTTTAAATACAAAAAAACTCACAACAAAATTAAATTCTGTTATGAGTTTTTTTTGTGGTCCCACCTGGGCTCGAACCAGGGACCACCTGATTATGAGTCAGGTGCTCTAACCAACTGAGCTATAGGACCGGTTAGCGGACTGCAAATTTAATAGTTTTTTTGAAATTCAGCTATCTTATCACAAAAACTTTATTTGTGTATATGATGTGTTCTTTGTTAAAAGTCTGAAAGTAAGTGTTTTAATACTTGTTTTTGGCTGGGTTGATGGAGCGTTTGAATGTGAAAAAAAAATATCAAATATGGATGTCATTGCCGGATCTGTGTTAGGTCACAGGTCATAACCTTGTTTTGTACTGCATCAGTTTAATGTTGTTAGTAAGACATTTAATTGTAAGTCATTTTATTTTAGGGTTTTTTAGCAGTCTGAGGTTATTTTAACGGGATAATTGTAACTTTGAGGCATCAAACACGTCTGATACGGTATGAGTATATTAAGAGTATTATTATCCATACTGTTTCCCCCTTTGGCTGTTATTGACAAAGGCTGTGGGTCAGTACTAATTGTGTTTATCTTAACCTTATTAGGTTGGGTGCCGGGCGTGTTAGCAGCATTAATTATATTAAATAAAAACGAATAATTTTATGAAAAAACTGTATGTATTACTATTAACGCTCATGGGTTTAACTCTGGCTAACTGTCATTTTACTGAAGAGATAACTTTTAAGAGAGATGGTTCCGGAACATTCAATGTACACATGGATATGAGCCATATGATGGCTGCAATGAGTGAGATGGAAGCCAATAAGCAAGACACCACCTCTCAAAATGAAAAGGTCTATGAATATAGAGATACCCTTATAGATTTCAATGAATTTTTAGAAACATATAAGGATTCTATGGATGCTTTAACACCATCTGAACAGTCTAAATTAAAATCTTTGAAAGATATAAAGATACGCATGTTTATGGATGAAAAAAATGAGGTCTTTATTATGGATGTTTTCAGAGATTTCAACAGTATTGAGGAATTAAAGGATATACAAACGCAAATTAAGACAGCACGACAGCTACAGAGTGATTCCGGAGGAGAGAGCGGTGATGACATTGAAGATCATACAATAGCATACAGTTATACGAAGAAAAAATTTGCAAGAACGGTTACGATGCTTGAGCTTACAGAAGAGGAACGACAACAATTTGAGGATGAAAAGCAAAAAGCAAAGATGTTTAATGAAGAAGGCCTCTATAAAATCAAATACCGTTTCCCTAAAAAAATAAAATCCACCAGCTTAGAAGGCGCCACAATCTCTGAGGATCGTCACTTGTTAGAATATCAGGTGAAAATGAATGACCTTATTGAGAATCCGACATTGTTAGATTTTGAGGTTGAATTTTAGCTCCGGTTATTTGTTGTTAAGTGCTTAACCCGGAAACAATTATATGTGTAAGTGGAAGTTTTTAGTTCTTACTAACAGTTTTAAAACCCATCAATTTATATCAAATATTAATGACCCGTTAACGGTTTTTAATCATGCAAGACATCATATTAGAAGACATAGGGCTCAAGCGTTATGGCGAAGCTTTAGCCTATCAATTACAGCATTTTGAAGCTACCAAGCAATTGAAAATTGCTAACAGAACGTCTGAGAACCCCCAACCGACGACCAATTATTTCTTTTTTGTGACCCATCCCCACGTATACACGATGGGCAAAAATGGCAATTTAGCCAATGTTTTGATTGGTGAAAAAGACTTGGAAGACAAACATATAGAGTTCTTTCACACTAACCGTGGGGGTGATATTACCTATCATGGTCCGGGGCAAATCGTGGGTTATCCTATTCTTGACCTGGATCTGTTTAAAGCCGATATCCATCAATATATGAGGGCTTTGGAAGAGGTCATCATCAATGTTTTAAAACGCTATGGGTTAGAGGGTGAACGCAGTGAAGGTGAGACCGGGGTATGGCTTGATCAAGGGAAGTCCACCGCGAGAAAAATATGTGCTATGGGTGTCCACACGTCGCGTTGGGTAACCATGCATGGTTTTGCCCTCAATGTGAATACTGATTTGCAGTTTTTTAATTATATTATTCCGTGTGGTATCCGTAACAAAGGTGTCACTTCAATCGCCAAAGAATTGGGTAAAACCATTGATGAAACTGTGGTGAAGCAACAAATACTGGATGAGTTTTCCAAAGTTTTTAATGCCCGTTTTATCGAGCGTTAGTTAAAGTCTAAAATTATAATTATATGTCAGCCATTAATCCGTTAATCGAAACCTTCAACACCCCATATCAGACAGCGCCGTTTAGTCAGTTGCAACCCGGACATTTTTTGCCGGCTATTGAACATCATATTCAGGAGGCTAAAGCCGAGATAGATGTCATTGTTACCAATCCTGAACGCCCGAATTTTGAGAATACTATTGCGGCACTTGACAAAAGTGGTTATATGCTGGGTCGTGTCAGTAGTATTTTATTCAATCTTAATTCGGCAGAAACCAATCCTGATATTCAAAAGGCTACTCAGGAGGTCTCTCCTTTATTGACCGATTTTAATAACGACATTAAATTAAAAAAACCCCTGTTTGAAAGGGTCAAAACCGTTTGGGCGCAAAGAGATACGCTTGTTTTATCCCCTGAACAGCAAACCCTGCTGGATAAAACCTATAAGAGTTTTACGAGAAACGGGGCATTACTCGATGATAAAGCACAAGGGCAATTACGTCGTATTGATAAGGAATTGGCAAAACTTAAACTGACCTTTGGAGAACATGTATTGGCTGATACGACGGCCTATGAATTACATCTGACCGATGAAGAAGATCTTAAAGGCTTACCCGGTTTTGCAGTTGATATGGCACGCCAAACAGCCCTGCAGAAATCCAAAGAAGGTTGGGTATTTACACTGGATTTTCCGAGCTACAGAGCTATGATGACGTATAGTGACCACCGTCATTTAAGACAGCAAATGGCTATAGCTTACGGTAAAAGAGGTTTTCAGGCTAATGCCAATAACAATGAAACCATCTTGTTGGACATTGCACGTCTGAGATTGCAAAGGGCACAATTACTCGGCTATAAAACCCATGCAGATTATGTGCTACAGGAACGTATGGCAGAAACCCCGGAAACAGTCCGTAATTTTCTCGATGAATTATTGACCAAAGCCAAACCTTTTGCTGAAAAAGAGTACGACAGGCTTCAGGATTTTGCTAACCGTAAAGGTCTAAACGACACTTTACGGCTTTGGGATGCGGGTTATTACACCGAAAAGCTTAAAAAAGCAACATTCGATTTGGATGACGAGTTGCTCAAACCTTATTTTAAATTGGATAATGTCGTCCACGGTGTCTTTACTATTGCTCATAAATTGTACGGTTTAAATTTTGAACCCATCGAAGGTATAGACACTTACCACAAAGACGTTCAGACCTATAAAGTCACGGATGACAAAGGCGATTTTATAGCCATTTTTTACACTGATTTCTTCCCGCGCCAAGGTAAACGTAATGGGGCATGGATGACTTCTTATAAAGACCAGTGGGTTGACCGTCAGGGTGATTCAAGACCGCATATTTCTATTGTCTGTAATTTTACCAAACCCACAGACCAAACCCCGTCCTTATTGACCTTTAATGAAGTCACCACCCTGTTCCATGAGTTCGGACATGCGTTGCACGGTATGCTTGCCCATACGACTTACCGTAGTTTATCCGGTACCAGTGTGTATTGGGATTTTGTGGAACTTCCCAGTCAGTTGATGGAAAACTGGGCGTATGAGCCGGAAGCTTTAGCCCTGTTTGCCAAACATTACCAAACCGGCGAACTTATTCCTATGGCTATGATCGAGAAAATCAAAGCTTCAGCTAATTTTATGGAAGGTTTGGCAACGGTGCGTCAATTGAGTTTTGGTTTGCTGGATATGGCTTGGCATAACACAGAAGATCTGGATGCTGTGACTAATATTCAAAGCTATGAAAAACAAGTCATGTCGCCTACCCAAATTTATCCGTTTGTGGATGAAACAGCGATGAGCCCGGCATTTTCTCATATTTTTCAAGGGGGATATTCAGCCGGTTATTACAGTTATAAATGGGCGGAAGTATTGGATGCCGACACCTTTGAATTATTTAAGGAAACCGGTATTTTTAATCCGGATACAGCCCTTAAATTCAAATTAAACATCCTGTCTCAGGGCGGTACAGAGCATCCTATGACTCTTTATAAGCGTTTTAGAGGACGTGAGCCAAAAGTAGAAGCTTTGTTGAAACGGGCAGGGTTGGTTTAAATCTTGCTTTGGGATCAGGAAACAGTGTTAATAAATATCATAACATTAGAGTGCTGATGGTTAACATCAGGTCATTGGTGTCTTGCTTTAAACTTGTATCAAATCTTATAGATTTTTGTATAATAGTTTGACTGCTGAATCTCCAAAATAAAAATTTGTTGTGTTGTGCAATATAAACACATAATCAGCGTTTTAACCTACGAAAAACAATATTATTTTGTAATGTGCATGTTTGACTGATGAAGACTTAAAACTTGGTTGATTGTTAACAATTGTAACATAAGTAGCTGATTATAAAAAAGTTTTAGTGTTTTTTTAGGGTGTTTATAAGTCTAAATCCTGTAAATTTGCCGTTTTATAAAAGATAACCCCCGTTATGTTGATACGAAAAACCTTGGTTTTTAAAACTTTATTATTGGTTATGACTTGGTATTTTGCCACTTCATTCCAAACCATACAAACACCACTCGTAAAACTTGTTGAACCTTCAAAACCTCTTGCCGTCAATTCATTTACCAGGATTGAATTTGAACAATCCATGCAGACTTTTTACCAGTCGTTACAGGCGGATAAGTATGATTTAGATTTTCAATCTTTTAATTATGCTATGATGGGGTATTATGGTATGTTGGGTCAAAACAAATTAGCTAATGAAAGATACGTGTCTATTATAGATTTCACCAAACCCAGTAATGAGAAGCGTTTTTATACGATAGACTTAAACCAAATGAAAATCATATACCATACATATGTTGCTCATGGAAGCAATACAGGGGCGGTCTATGCTGAAAAATTTTCTGACATACCTCAGTCACACCAGAGCAGTTTGGGCTTTTATGTTACCGGAAAAACTTATATGGGGAACAAAGGTTTCAGCTTAAAGTTACACGGCGATGAAGCGGGTTATAATAAAAATATGTACGATCGGGGTATTGTTATTCATACGGCAGATTATGTCAGTGATGCTATAGCCAGAGCACAGGGTCGCTTGGGGCGTAGTTGGGGTTGTCCCGTATTACCTGAAACAGTGTACAAACCCATTATCCATAAGATCAAAAACGGTTCAATGATTTTTGCCTATTACGATGACCCCGCATATCTCAGGAATTCTAAATACCTCAATACGGAAAAAGCTTTAGCCGTTTTCAGAGCGCAAAACCATAGTCGTTTTTCAGCTTAGCGATTTGGGATTTATCAAAGTCATAGATATCGTTAAAAATGACTAATTCATCATTCTCGTCAATATATACAGTGATATAGAGTAATTGTACCAATAAATCCTTATCCAGGTGCACCCGTTGTTTATAGGGACCGTTATACATCGCTTCCAGTACCCGGTCTAAATCCCAACCTTCTTTATCACGTAGTAAGTAAGCCGCAAATTCTGCCGGTTTTTCCACCCGTACACAACCGTGACTAAAGGCGCGGTATTTCTTTTCAAATAAATGATCGGTAGGCGTGTCGTGGAGGTAAATGTCCAGACTGTTAGGGAAAATAAACTTGACTAAGCCCAGCGCATTAGCAGCAGAAGGTCTTTCTACAAATGTGAAACGTTGTTTTTTTACCTCTTCACTGCTCCAGTCCACCGCATATGGATTGATTTTTTCGCCATCTTTATAAATACTGAAACCTTTACGTGTGTATCGTGTAGGATCCTTTGCCATGAGCGGTATCATCTCATCCCGGATGATACTCTGTGGAACAGTCCACGTAGGTCTGAACTCTATATATTCCATCTTATCCATAAAAACAGGTGTAGGACTGAAACCTTTACCTACAATAACGCGCATGCTGAAATCCAGTGTGTCATTGTTATAAGCATACAACATAAACTGCGGGATGTTGACAATAATATATTCTTTTCCAAAATCTTTATTGAGCCAACGCATACGTTCCATATTGACGATGAGCAGTTCACGTTTATGCTCGTTGGTCATATTGAGATAGTATAGTGTCCTTTCTCCGGGAATTCCATCTTCTTCCAGACCTTTCTCTTTTTGGAAATATTTCAAAGTCTCAATCAGTTCTTCATCCACTATGTTCTTGATGCTGTCCTGTAGAAATATATAGCCGCGTTTTTCTAAGTTTTCCCGAATTAATCTGACTTTTTTGTCTTTATACCCCAATGTGAACGTTTTGGGTTTGTCAAAAGAAAACTGTTTGTAGTCCTCTTTTTTGACATGAACCAGTTCTTGCAATTTTTGACGCATTTTAGTGTAATGCCTGTTGTTGGGATGCAGGGTTTCAATGGTTTTTTCAAGCGCTTCATCGTCAGTTACACGCAGTAAAAGATTGATGTCATCTTCATTTCTGATGTTATTAAGCCAAATCTTTTTGCCTTCGGAGGGATTTAAAATACGGCCTTGTACTATATGTTTTGCCAATAAAAAATATGAGGCGGTAATATTTTTATCCAATACGGCTATGGCAGAATCTGTAGGAGTACCGTGATAGAGCTTTTTGACAGCGGTTTTCAATTCAGAATACCGGTAGGTTTCCGGATTTAAACCGTAATACACTGACTGTTCCAGTACTTTCAGATAAGAATCAAATAAAGCGGTGTTTTGCTCTGAATATAACCAACGGGTTTTAAAATTATTTCTGTGATAAAACGTGTTGACATCATTGGCTATGCTGTCTTTAAAACGCGTGTCATAGACGGTAACCTCTTTATAATAAGCCGCAGAAGTATCGGTCATGGTTATAGCATTGCTGCTTTTATAGTCAGCTCTGGTCGTGAGGTCTGTTTTGATAGAATCCAGTTCTTGCAGTGTTAGCGTAGGTGGTTTAGGCGTTTTTTTGCAAGCCGTTAGCGTTAAAAGAATAAAAACGAAAGTAAAGGTAAATCTCATAGACATTCATTTTTTAACAAAGGCAAATATACAAAAACTAGTCATCTGACAATAAGGTAAATTGTGGTGGAACATTTTATCTGTTGAGGATTCAATAAATATTTACTAAAAACTGATTTTTAGCATTGAAAATACTCAGAGAAACGTTTATTTTTGTGCAAAATTTTAATCATATGTATTCACCTATTACACCACAAGTAGCCGTAAAGGTCATTAAAAGTAACGATCGCGTATTTGTCCAAATGGGGGCAGCAGCACCTCAGGCGTTAATTAAAGCTATGTCTGCCAGACACGAGGAGTTGCGTAATGTAGAAGTCTGTCATTTACATGTAGAAGGCGAAACACCTTATGCAGACCCAAAATACCGTGACAGTTTTCATGTCAATGCATTCTTTATTTCGCGTAACATAAGACATACTTTATCTGCCGGTAACGGTTCATATACTCCTGTATTTTTCAGTGAGTTACCAAACTTATTTATCAATAATGTACTCAGTATAGATGTCGCTTTGATTCAGGTTTCACCACCGGACAAACACGGTTATTGTTCGTTGGGTGTTACTGTAGGAGAAACATTGGCTGCTATAGACAATGCTAAGCACGTGATTGCACAGGTTAACCCGCGTATGCCGCGTACGCATGGTGCCGGTATTATTCACGTCTCAGAATTGGATAGTATGGTAGAGGTCACGGAAGAAATTCCTATACATGAATTACATGAACCCAATGAAATAGAACAAAAAATAGGTGACCATATTGCCAACATGATAGAGGATGGCAGTACACTTCAGATGGGTGTGGGTAATATTCCAAATGCGGTGTTACACCGTTTGCACAACCATAAAAATCTCGGGTTACATACAGAAATGTTTTCTGATGGGGTGATTGATTTGATTCTGGAAGATGTGATCAATGGTAATTGCAAAGGAATCAATAAAGGTCGTGCCTTAGCAACCTTCTTGATGGGTTCCAGACGTCTGTATGATTATGTAGATGACAACCCGTTTGTAGAAATGCGTGAAGTGGATTATGTCAATGATGTGTACAACATCAGGCAGAATCCTAAGATGGTCGCTATTAACTCTGCCATAGAAGTCGATGCCACAGGACAGGTTTGTGCCGATTCCATAGGTACACGTATGTATAGTGGGGTAGGCGGACAGATGGATTTTATCCGCGGTGCTTCCCTCAGTAAAGGTGGTAAACCTATCATCGCTATGCCAGCTACAACCGTCAAAGGTGCCAGTAAAATTGTACCTTTCTTAAAAACAGGTGCCGGTGTAGTGACCACCAGAGCTCACGTACGTTATGTAGTCACTGAATACGGAGTTGCTGATCTTTTCGGTAAGACCATAGAACAACGTGTCAAAGCCTTAGCTGAGATTGCACATCCAAAATTCAGAGAGCAGATTATCAAAGATTATTTTGATAATAATATTAATGGAGAGTATGTACTTTAATCCGAAATATGCATTAAAAATTCTATTACGAAGTTCTAATATATATAGAGTTTAAGATTTAAAACCGGCTTCACTTTAAAGTGAAGCCGGTTTTTTTTGAGATATAGAGATCCTTAATAAAGCAACGCTACTGAGACATGAGATTGTTTACCCATACAGCTTTAAGTGTTGCAATCACTGTTTTACGAATGTAAACGAATAAAAAACCTCTGTGATTCCCATGCGTCTAGTGGGTAAAATACGGCTGCTGTAAGGTGGTATTACAATACGTTACACAATTACATTAAACCACGCCAAACAATTATGTGGTAACGTGGTTTTGCTTACAGAAATACACAAACGGTTTTTACCAATCTTTTGCTTTAGTCCGTTTGACTCCTTTGGCTTTGGTGGCATTAACCTTAGCCTGAGTTTTCTTTTCCTCATTATTGAGCGCTTCGAGTAGTTGCTCGATTTGTTGGCGTGACATTTTACCTTTGGCGTTTTGCGGTTGCTCGTTAGGATTGTCACCCTTGGGTTGTTGGTCTTTTTGATTTTGTTGGACGTTTTGCCCATTATTCCGGTCCGACGGGTTATCTTGATCCTGCTGATCATCCTGCTCGTCACCTTTGTTTTGATCTTCTTGATCGTTCTGTTGATCCTGATTCTGTTGATCTTCCTCATTCTGACCTTTATTCTGCTGGTCTTCATTATCCTGTTGGTCTTTGTTTTGATCCTGCTCGCCTTGGTCGTTTTCGTCCTTGTCCTTGTCTTTATTCTGCTCTTTGTTGTCGTTCTCTTTTTCGTCTTTGTCCTGATCTTTATTTTGTTCGTCTTGTTGATCCTGTTGGTCTTGTTGATCGTTCTTCTCCTGCTCGTCTTTGTTTTGCTCCTTGTTGTCGTCCTTGTTTTGGTCCTTATTCTGATCTTGTTTGTCGTCTTGATTTTGATTGTCCTGTGGCGGGTTCTCCTTTAGGAATTTTTTTGCCAGGGCATAGTTGTACCGCGCTTCTTCGTCATCAGGGTTGAGTTTAAGACTTTCTTTGTAGTAATTGACAGCGTTCTGGTAGTCTTTTAACCCCATAAAAGCATTGCCCGAATTATAATAAGCTTTGGCTTTCAGGTTGTCGTCTTTGGCGGTTTCTGTAACAGATCGAAATTGTCTGACGGCCTCTTTGTAGCGTTTTTGTTGGAGCATGGCATTGCCCAGGTTATAGGCATTATCCGTGTTTGTATGTGCTAAGGACGCAGAGGTTCTGTATTGGTATTCCGCATCGGCATAGGTGGCGTTGTTATAGGCACGGTTACCTTGACGCATAGCCGTATGGGCTTTGTGTTCGAGTTTCGGGTCGGTTTTTTGCACTTGACTTTTGACGCTTATAACCGTCAGAGCCAAACCCAATGTCAGTATAAACAGCTGTTTTTTAGACGTCATTTTCATTAAATAAATTGAGCTTGTTAAACCATCTTGTTTTTTTGTCCAAGACAAAGACATCCAGTAATAAAATCAAAAATCCGATAGCAACAAACCACTGAAACTGATCTTTGTAATCGCTGAATTCTCTGGCTTCAAATTCTTTTTTATCGGCATTGTCTATCAATTTTTTAATGGCGTCAATAGTGGCTTTGGTTTGGTTACCGTCCCAATATTGGCCATTGCCGGCATCGGCGATCTTTTCCAGTATTTCAGGGTGTGCTTTAGTAATGACCATATTACCCTGATCGTCTTTTTTATAGGTAACCCCGCCAATTTTATTGGTAGGAATTGGTCCTCCTTTGGTCGTTCCCAGACCAATGGTAAAGACTTTTATTCCTTTCTCTTTTAAGGTTTTGGTCAAGGCTTTAGTACCTTCTTCGTGGTCTTCTCCATCTGAAATAAGGAACAAATATTTATTGGTGTCTTCATCACTGTCGTAATAGTTTTCAGCCAGTTTTAAAGCTTCGCCTATAGCTGTTCCCTGACTGGAGAGCATATCCGGATGGGCATTGTCTAAAAACATTTTACCCGCAGAATGGTCTGTAGTGATGGGTAACAGAGGATAGGCACTCCCGGCATATATGATGATACCCACACGGTCTCCACCCAGATTGTTGATGATGTTGTTGACCAAAAACTTAGCTTTTTCCAAACGACTGGGAACGATGTCTTCTGCGAGCATACTTTTGGAGACGTCTATGGCAAAAACGACATCCACACCGGTGCGTTTGACGGTTTTCAGCGTACTGCCTATTTTGGGGTTAACTAATCCTACGGTCAAAAACAAAACCACAACACTCAAGAGGATTACCTTTACTGCCGGTTTGACCCGGGAAAGTTCTGGTGTCAGACGTTTGAGTAAAATGCTGTCGGCATAGGTTTGTCTTACCCGCTTTTGCCATTGGACATAACCCAAATAGATGAGCCATACCAAAGGAATGATCAGTAACAAATAAAAATATGCAGGGTTGTCCAATCGGTACATCAGATAAAACTTTTAAATACGGTTTTACGCAATATATATTCTATAACGACCAATGCTAATGCCCATAACACCCATTGGCGGTACAATTCTTCAAAAATCTCGTATTTGATTTCTTCGACATCGGTTTTTTCCATTTTGTTTATTTCGTCATAGATCTCTTGTAATTTAGAATTACTCGTAGCTCTGAAATAAAGTCCGCCGGTGTTTTTGGCGACTTGTTTTAACAGGGCTTCGTCTATTTCTACGGGTTGTCTCTGGAAAATCAAACTACCGTTGGCACGACGACCTACAGGGAACCTTGCCATACCATTAGTCCCAATCCCAATCGTATAGACTTTGATGCCGAGTTCCTGAGCCATTTTTGAGGCTGTTATGGGGTCGATAAACCCGGAGTTATTCACCCCATCCGTAAGAAGGATAATAACTTTGCTTTTGGCCTTGCTGTTTTTGATTCGGTTTATGGCAGAACCCAGACCCATACCTATGGCAGTACCACCTTCCAGTTCACCCCATTCCAGTTCTTTAATGGTTCTTATCACGACGTCTTTATCACTCGTAATAGGGGTTTTGCTATAGCTTTCACCGGCATAAGCCACGATGCCTATACGGTCATTGGGCCGTTGGTTGACAAAACGTTCGGCAACGAGTTTTAAGGCTTTCAGCCGGTTAGGCCGTAAATCTTCTGCCAACATACTTGCTGAAATATCTATCGCCATGACAATGTCTATTCCACGGCTGGTTTTGGTTTTGGTATTCACCGAACGGTTGACCGGACGAGCCAGGGCAACAA
>PDQD01000054.1 GCA_002747695.1 Flavobacteriia bacterium | reverse complement strand
AAAACACAAAAACCCCTGATTTTGTTCATATTACACTATCAAAATCCGGATTAAAAACTTAAAATGTTCAATTTGTTACAATGTGATATATGTCATTTATAAAAACTATCTTTGTCTATTAATTTACGCACTGTAAAAACACGGGTAAAATCTTAATTTTTGTAAATCATGCAACAGGTCATCCATAACGGGATAGTGACAGAGGTTTTTAGAGACCATGTTAGCGTTGTATTGAATGATTCTGCTGGTTGTTCTACCTGCCAGTTAAAGTCGGCTTGTGGTGCAGACTCGGCAGAGCTCAAAGAGTTCACAGTAAATACAGAAGGTCAACAATACAAAAAGGGAGATCTTTTGACTATAGGGATGAGTCACAGTATGGGGCTAAAAGCAGTATTATTGGCCTATGTTGTACCTTTTATCATACTCATGGCAGTTCTTCTTTTAGGTCAAAATATTATGGAAGAATGGATGACAGGATTATTAGCCATTGTAAGCATTGCAGTTTATTACATTATTCTTAAACGATTGGATAAATACCTATCAAAATACATTCATATTCAAATTCTCAAAACTACTTAACTATGAGTATGACGTTATTAAATTCGGTTTTATTATTAGGTGCTTTAGGCATGGTTGCTGCAATAATTCTATTTATTGTATCCAAATATTTCTATGTCTATGAAGATCCTATGATAGGCCGTGTAGAAGACGCCCTGCCGGCGACCAACTGTGGAGGTTGCGGATCACCCGGGTGTAGAGCATTTGCCGAAAAGTTGGTTGGATCAGATGACATATCTGAACTGTTTTGCCCCGTAGGAGGCAATGAGGTGATGCAACATGTTGCCGGGATATTGGGTAAGGAAGTCAAAGAGCAAGATCCTTTTGTCGCCGTACTGCGGTGTAACGGGGCTTGTAGCGTAAGACCTAAAACCACCGATTATCAAGGTCCTGCAAATTGTACAGCCAAATCACTTATTTACAGCGGTGAAACTGATTGCCAATACGGATGTCTCGGCGAAGGAGACTGTGTCAAAGTTTGTGATTTTGACGCCATGTATATGGATCCTGACACAAATTTACCGGTGGTTATCACTGAAAACTGTACAGCTTGTAATGCTTGTGTCGTTGAGTGTCCACGAGACTTATTAGAGCTACGACCCACCAATAATAAAGACCTTAAGGTTTATGTCGCTTGTATGAATGAGGACAAAGGGGGGATTGCTAAAAAGGCTTGTGATGTAGCCTGTATCGGGTGTTCTAAATGTGTCAGAGTTTGCCCGGAAGATGCCATTGGGGTTAACAACTTCCTGGCCTATATAGATTACAAAACCTGCGTATTATGCAGAAAATGTGTTGAGGTTTGTCCTACGTCGGCTATTGTTGAAACCAATTTCCCGCCACGAGAGCCTAAAAATGAGGAGAAAAAGACAGCAAAAACAATCGCTGACACAAAACCCGTTTCATCAAAAGACTAAAAAAGTATTAATATGTTAAAAACCTTTCCTTTGGGTGGTGTGCATCCACCCGAAAAGAAGTTAACTAAAGACACCGGTATCAAGCGTGCCGAATTGCCCAAGATGGTTAATGTTCCTGTGTCGCAACATATAGGTATTCCGGCAAAAATAGTTGTCAAACCCAAAGACGAAGTTAAGGTAGGTCAACTTATTGCTAAATCGGGAGGATATGTATCTTCACAGATTCACAGCCCGGTATCCGGAAAAGTGACCAAAATTGACAGTATTATTGACGCTAGCGGCTATAAAACGCCATGTATCGTTATTCGTACAGATCCAGAAGCCACAGCCAATGATGATATTGACACGTCTGAACTAAAGGCCACAATTACACTCAATAAAAATGATATACTCAAACGTATAGAGGAATACGGTATTGTTGGTTTAGGAGGCGCTACATTTCCGGCACAGGTTAAACTTAAAGTGTCACCCGGCACCAAAATTGACACCCTTGTTATCAATGGTGTAGAATGCGAACCTTACCTTACAGCAGACCATACCCTGATGATGGCTAAAACCGAAGAAATTCTTGTGGGTATCCGTATTTTGATGGAGGCTTTAGAGATCAACAGAACCATCATTGGTATAGAAAATAATAAGAAAGATGCCATAGCAAAATTTGTCAAAGCCACGAAGGGCGATGACCGTATTCAAGTTGCTGCACTCAAAGTCAAATACCCCCAGGGCGGTGAAAAACAACTCATCAAGGCTGTACTCAACAGAGAAGTCCCTAAGGGCGGTTTACCTTTACAGGTTGGCGTAGTTGTACACAATGTGGGAACAGTTTATGCCATCTATGAGGCTGTTCAGCACAACAAACCTCTTATAGAGCGCGTGGTTACCGTAACCGGTGACGAGGTCAAAGAACCCGGTAATTTTTGGGTTAGAATAGGCACAAGTGTCAAAGAGCTGATAGATCAGGCCGGCGGTTTACCGGAAAACACCAGAAAAGTCGTCAATGGCGGTCCTATGATGGGTAAAGCCTTAAAATCACTGGAGGCTCCTGTCACCAAGGGGACTTCCGGCATTTTAATCATACCCGAATCACTAGCTGACCGAGGTGAGGTCAAAAACTGTATTCGCTGTGGCGAATGTGTTTATGTATGCCCTATGGGTCTTGAACCCTATTTACTGATGAATCTGACAGAGAAAAATATGATTGAAAAAGCTAAACAAGAAGATATTTCTACCTGTATAGAATGTGGCTCTTGCAGCTATGTATGTCCGTCACATCGGCCATTGTTGGATTTTATCAGATACGGTAAAGCTTTAGAACGTAAATTACCTAAAAACGATTAATTGTATGGAAGAAATGAAAACCTTAGTAACAGCTTCTCCACACGTTCACTCTCAAGCCAGGACAAGAAAAATTATGAGAGACGTCGTTATTGCAATGACCCCGGCTTTATTAGGAGCTATATATGTGTTTGGTATCGGGTCGTTGATCGTAACGGCAGTAGCCATTGCTTCTTGTGTCGTGTTTGAATACCTGATTCAAAAATATCTCATGAAACAACCGTCAACCATCTCAGATTTATCAGCTGTGGTTACCGGAATAATATTAGCGTTCAATTTACCCACCAGCATACCCATATGGATGATTATTGTAGGGAGTTTAATTGCCATTGGTGTTGCCAAAATGTCTTTTGGTGGCTTAGGGTTTAACATTTTTAACCCCGCATTAGTCGGCAGGGTATTTTTATTGGTTTCATTTCCGGTGCAGATGACCAGTTGGCCATTGCCTTTTGTCAATAGAACAAAATACCTTGATGCTGAAACCGGAGCAACTGTACTAGGGCTTACTAAAGAAGCCAATCTGATGGGGGAATCAGTAAGTACAATTTCTGATAAGATTCCTTCGACTACAGATATGTTTTTTGGTTTTACCGGGGGTTCATTGGGAGAAATCAGTGCTTTTTTTCTTGTTCTTGGAGGCATATATCTTTTGTATAGAAAAGTTATTACGTGGCATATACCGGTAAGTATTTTCGTGACGATGTTTATCATATCCGGTATTTTTTGGCTTACTAATACAGACTATTACTTAGATCCGTTTACACATTTAGTCGCCGGTGGTGCTGTTTCGGGTGCTATATATATGGCAACTGATATGGCAACCAGTCCTATGAATAAAAAAGGTATGTTAGTTTATGGTATAGGAATAGGTTTAATTACAATGTTTATCAGATTATTTGGGGCTTATCCGGAAGGTATGTCATTTGCCATTTTAATTATGAACGCCTTTGTACCACTGATTAATATGTACATAAAACCCAAACGTTTTGGGGATAAGGTCAAAGTCAAATTATTTAAATAAGCTTATCAAGATGAAAAAAAGAGAATCTACCTTTTTAAATATGCTCATCGTTCTGATGTTGATTGCTTTGGTGGCTGGTTTTCTGTTAGGCTATGTCAATGAGATTACATTGGAACCCAAAGCCAAAGTACAACTGAAAAGAAAAACCAATGCATTAAAACAAGTCTTACCTACCTTTGACAACAACCTGCTGGAAGATAAAATCCTGTTGCCGGTAGAAGGTGATAGTGTAGAGGTTTTTCCGGCTTACAACAATAATAAATTGGTTGGTCTTGCACTGGAAGGAAAATCAGACAAGGGTTTTAGCGGTTTGGTTAAAACGATGGTAGGATTTACACCCGAAGGCAAAATATATAAAATAGTTGTTATCGAACAAAAAGAAACGCCGGGACTGGGAACAAAAATGAAGGAACCAAAATTTTTACAACAGTTTGAAGGTCAATCGCCAGAAACTTTTGATCTGAGAGTTAAAAAAGACGGCGGTCAAGTAGATGCCCTAACCGGTGCCACCATAAGCACCAGAGCTTTCAGTGAAACAGTTAGTAATGCTTATAGCAATTATAAAGAAAGTATTAAAACCTTAGATAAATAGATCGTTATGGCTAATTTAAGTAAAAAAACAACATTTTTTAACGGTATTATCAAAGAAAACCCCGTTTTTGTTATGCTACTCGGGATGTGTCCCACCCTTGGTGTGACTTCATCGGCTATGAATGGTTTGGGCATGGGTGTTGCCACATTGTTTGTATTGTTATTATCAAATATTGTTGTATCGTTAATTAAGTCACAAGTACCTGATAAAGTACGTATTCCTGCCTTTATAGTGGTGATTGCTTCATTTGTGACCATTGTAGAAATGCTGATGGAAGCCTTTTTACCCTCACTCTATGAGCAGCTGGGAATATTCATTCCTCTTATTGTCGTCAACTGTCTGATTTTAGGTAGAGCAGAAGCTTTTGCCTCTCGTAACAACACATTCTATTCTATACTCGATGCGCTGGGTATGGGACTTGGATTTACACTTGCATTGACTGTACTGGGCACTACAAGAGAAATTTTGGGAAGCGGTAGTATTTTTAACTACAGTTTTGTTCCGGACGGCGCTAATACCTTTATTGTATTCATCCTGCCTCCGGGAGCATTTATAGCCTTAGCATATCTCAGTGTGCTGTTTAATAAAGTAAAACAACAAACCGTATAAACATTACCTCATGGAATTTTTTGTCATATTTATTTCAGCCGTATTTGTCAATAATATTGTTTTAGCTCAATTCTTGGGTATTTGTCCGTTCTTAGGAGTATCTAATAAAGTATCAACTGCTGTGGGCATGAGTGGTGCTGTACTCTTTGTTATGACTATCGCCACTATGGTTACTTATTTGTTACACACCTACCTGTTAGTACCTTTCGGACTGACTTATTTAAGGACAATTAGCTTTATTCTGGTCATTGCCGCTTTGGTACAAATGGTAGAAATTGTACTGAAAAAAATGAGTCCTACATTGTATCAGGCATTAGGGGTATTCTTACCCTTGATTACAACTAACTGTGCTGTACTGGGTGTAGCTATCCTCGCTTTAGGTCTAGACAATACTAATCTGATAAAATCTGTCTTTTTTGCAGTGTCAAACTCCATAGGCTTTGGTTTAGCACTCATTCTTTTTGCCAGTATGCGTGAGCAAATGGAACTAGCCAATGTTCCCAAAGGCATGCAAGGTGTGCCTATCAATCTATTGATTGCAGGATTGTTATCGTTAGCATTTTTAGGCTTTACAGGTTTAGTATAGAGAACAGTCTGTATTTACCTTATAGTTTTATTTAAAAATAATTAGCTATCTTGAATGACAGATGTAAATCTAATGTTACATCTTAATTCCAAAAGCTAAATCTCCAGCATCTCCAACTTGTTTGCTGCTGACTATGTAGTTTAAATTAATGATTTGATGATACTTATCCCAAAAACTTGCTTTACACACTTTTTGGGATAGTATC
>PDQD01000062.1 GCA_002747695.1 Flavobacteriia bacterium | reverse complement strand
TGTTTCGGTAAATCTGAAGCTGTGGGTTTAAGTACAAACGGGGCATAAACCGCAACAGACGGATAACCGTAATGAGATGTAAACCACTCTTTGTCAAATAGCCGCTTGTTGGCATTGCCCAACACCCGGTCTTTGATTGTCTGTGTTCCAAAGTAACTCCAAAGAGCTATGATTACCACAACGCCCACTACAGCGCCAATACCGGCAAACCATCGGTTGCGGTAGTTGCGTTGTTTCTGAAGAACCATAGGATTATTAGGGTCATTCTGGGCTAATTCGGCGTCTTTAGCCCGTTTTTGTTCGATAGTGTCGTGTAATTCATTGATAAACTGTTCGGCAAATTTCCTGTCTTCCCTGATGTTGATGTCAATGGGCTTGGCTTTGGCAAATTTGACCAAATCAGCTGACCTCAGGAATAAATCCAATTGGTCTAAACGCTTGTCATCAAAATAGTATTTGTGTTGTTGGTCGGCGACTTTGAGGTTTAAAATCAGTTCGTCTGTGGTGTATTCCAAGGCCGGAATTTTAAAGTCTGTCTCTAAATAATGCCGCACAATAGTGGTCAATTCCGAGTAATAGGTTTTGATTTTACCGTTGATTAACAGCTTGGAATGATCCAGATCATCCAATTGTATCCTTGCCCATTGGTAAGGGGTGTGTTGTTTTTCAGGATCGGATTCAATGGTTTTTGTTCTGTATTTTAAAAACAACCAAACCAGTGCGCCTATAACGCCCAAGACCAATAACCACCAAATGACCGGTAAATAATCACGCCAGGTTTTAGGCGGGGCTTTATAAATGGTTTTAATCGGGTGTAAAGCTTGTTTGGTCGTGTCCACGGCAATGGTTCGCACATTGATATACAGGCTGTCTAAGCGTTGTGTGACTCCGTTGATCTTGAGCTGTTGTGCCGGAATGACGAAAGCACCGCTGTCAAAAGAGGTGATTAAATACTTTTTGGACAACCGGTCTTTTAGGGTGTCAACCGGTAAACTTTTGACGAGTTCCAGACCTCCGGACGGTTTGAGTTTGAGTTTGGGAAACACGACATTCTTAGTCTTGTCGGCATCTATGGTGTAGGTTATTTGTTCGCCAATACGTATGGTTGTAGTATCTACAGACACCCGTGCCTGACTGTAAGCCGTTATGGTAAAAATCACAAAAAATAAGCTCAATAGCTGCTTCATGGTCCTGTTTATGATTTTTTAAAATATAATAATAGGTTTTTGACGTAATCCTGATCGGTACGGTTTTCTACAATTCCGGCACCGGTTTTTTTAAACAACGCATTGAAAGTGGTCACGTGTTTTTGATAATTCATATTGTAGGCGCGTCTTACAGCATAGGAGGAGGTATCTACCCAAACAGTTTCCTGGGTTTCATTATCCCAAAGCGGTACCAAACCAATATTGCTCAGCGATTCTTCCTGTCGGTCATAAATTCTGATACCCGTAACATCGTGTTTGTTAGCCAGAATTTTAAGCTGTTTTTCATAACCGTTAGCCATAAAATCTGATAAGACAAAGACAATGGCTTTTTTCTTCATCACCTGTGAGCAGAATGCCATAGCCTGACCGATGTCTGTTTGATGGCTTTTGGGTTCAAACTCCAATAAATCTCTGATAATCCGTAACACATGACTCTTACCTTTTTTTGGCGGAATAAAGAGTTCGATTGTATCAGAAAACAAGATTAAACCTACCTTGTCGTTGTTTTGAATGGCAGAAAATGCCAATGTTGCCGTGATTTCTGTTATGGTTTCACGTTTAAACTGTTGTCGGGTGCCAAAACTCTCAGAGCCGCTGATGTCCACCATCAGCATGAGTGTAAGTTCGCGTTCTTCTTCAAATACCTTGACGAAAGGCTCATTGTACTTTGCCGTGACATTCCAATCGATACTGCGGACATCATCGCCGTACTGGTAGGGACGCACTTCTGAAAACGTCATACCGCGACCTTTAAAATGGCTGTGGTATTCGCCACTAAAAATATGGTCTGACAACCGGCGCGTTTTGATTTCGACTTTCCGGACTTTTTTTAATATGTCTGAGGTTTTATTCAACGTTGTCTGTTCCTTGTTGAGGTTTAATGTTTGATGTGCTGTTGGCTGAAAATAATCAGCAAACCCATTGACGATTTCACTAATGGCCTGAAACAGTCTGTTAAGGTACTTCTACCGTATTGACAATCTTCTCAATGATGTCTTCGCTTGTCATATTCTCGGCTTCGGCTTCATAAGTAATGCCTATTCGGTGGCGTAAAACGTCCATAATCACCGCGCGAACATCTTCAGGAACGACATAACCGCGGCGTTTGATAAACGCATAGCATTTCGCAGCTACCCCAAGATTGATACTACCCCTTGGTGACGCCCCAAAACTAATCAGGCCTTTGAGTTCAGGTAAGCCGTATTTTTCCGGGAAACGGGTGGCAAATACAATGTCCAGAATGTATTTTTCAATCTTTTCATCCATATAGACTTCCCTGACCACTTCGCGGGCTCTTAAAATCTGTTGTAGGTTAACGACAGGCTTGATATCCTCATAATGGGCAGCCATATTCTGACGCATAATTTCACGTTCGTCTTCCAGTGACGGATATTCAATGATGGTTTTCAGCATAAAACGATCGACTTGCGCTTCCGGTAGTGGATAAGTTCCTTCTTGTTCCACCGGGTTTTGGGTTGCCATCACGAGGAAAGGTTCGTCGAGTTTAAAAGTCGTTTCACCAATGGTGACCTGACGTTCCTGCATCGCTTCCAGTAAAGCCGATTGTACTTTTGCCGGTGCACGATTGATCTCATCGGCGAGTACAAAATTGGCAAATACAGGACCTTTTTTGATGCTGAAGTCATTGGCTTTTACATTGTAAATCATTGTTCCTATGACATCGGCGGGTAATAAATCAGGCGTAAATTGAATACGGCTGAAATCCCCGTCCACCGCTTTTGACAAGGTGTTAATGGCCAGGGTTTTGGCAAGACCCGGAACCCCTTCGAGTAAGATGTGTCCATTACCCAATAAACCTATTAAAAGGCGTTCAATCATGTGTTTTTGACCGACGATGACCTTTTCCATTTCTTTGGTCAATACATCTATAAATGCACTTTCGGCGGCAATCTTTTCATTAATCAACCTGATGTCAACAGTGTTAATGTTTTCCATTATTTATAAAAATTTAATAAACAGATAAGTCTTCTGCTAAAATTTAACGGTTGCAAGGTGCAAAAACTTGAAGAATCTCGCTGTTAATAATGGGTTAAAAACGGGGTTAAAACTTGGTTAAAAGTACTGTGAGTATGTTTTATAAACACGGCTTAAACGATTCATCCGAATGCCTTGTTTCTGGTATAATGGTCGTTTGTCTGATGATCAACATTAGTTGTGACCATCGACAACAATGACAAATTCTCCTTTCACAGGGTTGTTTTCAAAATGCAGGATCAATTGTTCCAGATTGCCTCTGATGGTTTCTTCATACATTTTGGTCAGTTCACGCGAGACACTTGCCTGTCTGTCTGATCCCCAATAATTGGCAAAATCTTTCAGGGTCTTTAACAATTTATGAGGGGATTCGTAAAACACCATAGTCCGGGTTTCTTCTTTCAGGAATTCCAGGCGGGTTTTACGTCCTTTTTTAACAGGTAGAAAACCTTCAAAAACAAATTTATCACAAGGTAAGCCGCTGTTGACCAGCGCCGGTACAAATGCTGTAGCGCCGGGCAAACTTTCCACGCTAATCCCTTCGGCTACACACTGCCTGACCAATAAAAATCCCGGGTCTGAAATACCCGGTGTTCCGGCATCAGTAATCAGTGCCATACTTACACCGGATTTTAACTGGCGTATGATGCCCTCCAGTTTTTTATGCTCATTGTGCATATGGTAGGACTGCTGTGGGGTGTCAATGCTGTAGTGTTTGAGTAATTTTCCCGATGTACGGGTGTCTTCAGCCAAAATCAAATCTACCGTTTGCAGAATTTCAACACCTCTGAAAGTCATGTCTTTCAAATTGCCGACAGGTGTGGGTACGAGGTAGAGTTGAGCCATAGGATTAATACATTAGTTGTACAAAAGTACTGTTTTTTTAAATGTTGTAGTTGTTGTGGGATTTTATCCTAAGACCGGAGATTATCATTGGAACAGATGAAAGTATGAGCATAAGGGCGTTAATTGTGCTTACTTGGGGAGATTTACTTGACTTAGGATGTTTTAATATTTTATATAGGTGTTGTGTAAATGCTTGAAAGTTAATTGTTTTAGTGTCGTTTTGGAGCATCTGGATAATCTTTTGGGTTTTTTTAAATAGTCGCTAAAAAAAAGTTTTGTAGGTTTGCCCATTAATTATGACACTAATTGTTCTAAAGTACATTCACATCAGATATGGAAATACTTATTAAAATTGTTCAATTCTTACTGAGTTTATCACTTCTAATTGTTCTGCATGAATTCGGACATTATATAGCTGCCCGTTTGTTTAAAACCCGGGTGGAAAAATTTTATTTGTTTTTTGATGCCTGGGGTAAAAAATTGTTCTCCTTTAAAAAAGGTGACACAGAGTACGGTATGGGTTGGTTACCGCTGGGAGGTTATGTCAAGATTTCCGGAATGATAGACGAAAGTATGGATAAAGAGCAGATGAAACTACCGCCCAAGCCTTATGAGTTCCGCAGTAAACCGGCATGGCAACGTTTGATTATTATGTTGGGTGGGGTTATAGTCAATTTTATTCTTGGTATTCTTATTTACACCATGATTGTGTATGTATGGGGCGAACAGATGGTAAAACCGGAAGGTGTCAAATTGGGTTTTGAAGTGTCGGAAACATTTAAGGCGTATGGTTTTCAGGATGGGGATAAAATCATGAAAATCAATGGTGAAGTTCCTTCTAATGTCCTGGATGTCAATAAAACCTTGTTTTTAAGAACGGTCAATACTATTGGTGTCAAACATGAAAACGGGGTAGAGGAGACCATTGACTTACCGGAAGATGTTGGTAAGATTATGTGGGAAAAGGGAATTTTGTTTCCTTTCCGGGAAAGAGCCTATGCTGTCATAGATACGGTTATAGCCGGCTCTCCGGCTGAGAGAGCAGGAATTAAATCTGGTGATAAGGTGGTAAAAGCCAATGGTCAACCCGTAACCTATTGGTCTGATTTTACAAAACATATCGATTCGACAAGTGTCAACCTTGTGTTGGAACGCTCCGGCGTGGATAGTCCCACAACACTTGTAACTATAGACGTTACCCCTGAAAAACTTCAAAAAGACGCTAAAAAGCATCAATTGGGCGTGCATAATTATGGTTTAGCAGACCTTGACGTTGAAACGTATAATTATTCCTTTTTTGAAAGTGTCAAGCGGGGACACCATTTAGGTTTAGAAAAACTCAAAGACTTTGTATTACAATTCAAATATGTCTTTACCAAAAAAGGTGCGTCAGAGCTGGGCGGATTTATAGCCATTGGTAAGATTTTTCCATCAAAGTGGAACTGGCAGTCATTTTGGAGCATTACAGCTTTTCTATCGATTATGTTGGGCTTTATGAATCTATTGCCTATTCCGGCATTAGATGGTGGTCACGCGTTGTTTGTTCTGGTCGAAATGGTTACCGGACGTAAACCCAGTGATAAGTTTTTGGAATATGCCCAGATTGTAGGCTTTGTTATTCTTATGGCATTGATACTTTTTGCCAATGGTAATGATATTTATAAACTTATCAAAGGATTCCTGTAAAACCAACTCATGTAGTCGTAAGGCGTGAAAAAGGGTGTTAGTCCGTTTAATCCTTGTATCCTTTATTCTCTCTGTAGTTAAATCTATTGGGTTATAAAGCGTTTATTCCTTAGTAGAATTCAAGACTATAAAAATCCATAGGGACATCAAACCATGTGATACTATCACTTGTTCACGATAACCTCTAATCTAACACCAATATAATACGCTATTTTGGAAGATTCGTAATCTGACGATTATTTAATAA
>PDQD01000061.1 GCA_002747695.1 Flavobacteriia bacterium | reverse complement strand
CCGCCGTTAAAACAAATCATAGGATATTCCATACCCTGTCTGGCTGCATTGATAGAGACAGCTTTGGGATAAGGGTAATCAAAAGTACGGGCAGAATACGATTTTAAGGTATGTACCACGGTTTTGGTGGACCATTCTTCCCACAATGGATTACCTTCTTTGGGGTATAGTGAAATCGCCATAGCTGTTTTATCTCCCAACTGAACAGCCTGGGCATCGTAAATAAATTTTCGCGAGGTCGCAAAAGCAAAATCCCTGACCATAGCTGCTTTAAAACGCCAAGTTTTGGTGCGTTCATCAAAGCCTTTTTCACGAACCTTAGCCTCCGCTTCTGTGGCAACAACTACCGGCTTGTCATAAGATTTTTGGGCTTGTTTATAACGTTTATACTGACTTTTGGTAAACACTTCCTGAGGGTTTTGCAACACGCCTGTGGCTTCCAGGATATGGTCTGCCGGCACGGTAATTTCCACATCGTAATCACCAAAAACAAGTGTAAATTCTCCTGTACCGAGAAACTGCAAATGTTGCCAGCCTTCTAAATCATTATACACTGCCATACGGGGGAAAAATTGGGCAATGATATACAGATTGTTACCATCCTTGTCAAAGTGTTCGTAACCGGAACGACCACGGTTGACCATATAATTATTGATGTTGTACCACCATTTGATGCTAAACACTACGTTTTGATTCTGTCCTAAAGGTTGGTCTAAATCTATACGCATCATTGTTTCATTGACAGTATAGTTCATGGGGTTACCCTGAGCATCCTTGACATAGTCTATATTAAAACCGCCTTCAAAGGGTTTCCCCATAAATTCTTCCACAAATTTTTGCGGTTGATAGCCTATACGCGGACCTTCACCATTGGTACGGGAAGACAAAGCATCCGGTTTTCTTACATTTTGATCCAATTGCATCCACAGGTAATCCAACGGATCCGGGGAGTTATTGGTATAGGTTATGGTCGCTTCACCGTAAAGACACTGGGTTTTATCATCTAATGTCACAGACATCTTATAATCGGCTTGTTGCTGGTAGTATGCAAAACCCGGCGCTCCGGAGGCTGTTCTGTAAGCATTGGGCGTAGGTAAATCCTCAGCTAATTGTCGGAATTTATTGGTATTGTTATGCCCCTTAACGGGCTTACCGGATTCCTGTTTCCCATCATTTGTCTGAGCAATGCTCAGATTAAAACTTAGAATACTGATTAGAATTGTATAGAGAAAACGCATAGTTTTTAGAGGTTTAATGAATGACAAATATAAGGTTTAACCTGCATTATGCATCACACTTTTTAATCGTAATACATCACGAGGATTATAGTCAACCAGATGCAGATATAATAGTCATAAGACAGGTGAGACTTTAATCACCGGTGTTTTTCAGCATTAGAAATCAAAAGTTTTATGGGTGTTTTTCAGTGTCAGCACAGCTGTTTTTTGGGTGTCAAAAGCCATGAGTTTGACAATATTTTCCTGCATGGGATAGACTTCATTGATTGCATCATGACTGACGTATATAGTATGGAAAGGCTCGACATCAGTCACTTCCAAATAAATATAAATACTGTCTTTGTCATACTCTTTACCTACCCACCGGTATTGTAATCCCTCTGCATCGGCTTTGAGTTGAAAGTGCAACATGAGGTACTTCATGATTTGTGTTTCAGTATCCCGGCGTTCCCGTTCGGTATTGAGCTCAAAAGAACTCTCAAAAGTGGTGTTCAAGGCTTTTTCTAAATCATCTGTAAAAAAACGCATCGTGATTTGTAGCATTTTTTCACTTTCTTTGTACTTAATAGTGGTCAGGCTGTAATATTCTGCGTGTTTGTTATACGTTTCAAAAGAAGACAGACCAAAAGACCCCAATAAAACAACGATTAAAATTAATGTATGAAAGCGTTTTCCGGTAAACATCTGTTAATAGTTTTAGTGGTACTTGTGTTAATAGGCTGTAAAACTAAACAAAAAGTTACAGATGACTCAGCAACCCCTGTGTTAAAAAAAATTGCAGTGACCAATGTAGTCATTGATGAAGTCCCCAATTATATGGTGGGTACGTCCGAACCATCCATCACCTGCAACCCGCAAAACCCCCAACAGCTGATAGCGGGAAGTGTCTATGACAATGTTTACACCTCTGATGATGCCGGGCAGACATGGTCAAAGTCACAACTGATGTCGAGTCTTGGTGTTTTTGGTGATCCGTGTTTGGTAGCTGATAACCGGGGACATACTTATTATTTACACTTGGCAGGTCACAGAGTCAAAGGTCACAACGACCCTATGTTTCTCAACAGTATTGTTTTACAACGTTCTGATGACAATGGCAAGACCTGGTCTGATGGAACAAGCATAGGAGCCAACAATCCCAAAAAACAGGACAAAGAATGGGCTGTCATAGATCCGGACAACGGCAATATTTATGTCACCTGGACAGAGTTTGACCAATACGACAGTAATAACCCAAGTCATAAATCCCGTATCAGGTTTGCAAAATCAACAGATTTTGGGCAGACTTTTTCTGATGCCATTACCATCAGTAGCAACGAAGGTACGGCACGCGACGATTGGAGTTCTACCGAAGGCGCTGTTCCGGCTGTGGACAAACAAGGGCATATTTATGTCGCCTGGGGACTGAACGAAAAGATTTATTTCAACAAAAGCATCGATGGCGGCAAGACCTGGCTGGAGAAAGATTTGTTTGTCGCCGGCCAAACCGGCGGATGGGATATGCAGGTACCCGGTGTAAGCCGCTGCAATGGTATGCCTGTAACGGTGGTTGACAATTCAGAATCGCCTTATCAAGGCACAATATACATCAACTGGACAGATGCACGTCACGGCAAAGACAATATTGATGTGTTTTTAATCAAATCTTCAGACGGCGGAAAGACCTGGTCAAAACCTGTCAGAGTAAATCAGGATAACACCCGTACCCAACAGTATTTAACCTGGATGACCGTGGATCCCGTAACAGGTTACCTGTACTTTGTGTATTTTGACAGAAGCCTTCACACAGGTAACCAAACCGAGGTTGTGGTCACCGTTTCTAAGGACGGTGGGGAAACTTTTCAGTCTTACATCGTTTCTGAACAGCCATTTGTGTCACGCGATGGTGTTTTTCTGGGAGACTACAACAACATCATTGCCTATGATGGTATGGTACGCCCCATATGGACAAGTTTAAACGGCGATAAGAAAAGCATTCGCACCGCATTGATTGATCATCTGTAATCCTACCGGAAACACGTCTGTACTGAACGCTATTACCACAAATAGCCGTGTAACTCTGTCTCTTCAAATGATCCAAAGTCGAACGGCTATTAAGTGATTGATTGCAATACAATCTAGCCATACTGTTAACCCGGTTTAAAAACACTCAGGCATCGCATGGCTGTGTTTTGGTGCTGTATGCTAATATTTGTTTTCGGCACCCAATTCTTTAACTAACAGATAATAAAACATCGCTCTGTATTTATTTCTGTTGGATTGACCCATTTTTTCACAAGCAGCTTTAAGGGCATCATCCAATTTTGGGCTATCCGCAAAACCAAGTTTTTTCATCAGGAAATTTTTCTTGATCGTTTCCATTTCACTGGCTTGAGAACAAGATACTTTTTCTGCATCTGTTTTGTAAATAGAAGGACCGAGACCTTTGGTTACTTTCTGAAACAAGTCAGCGTCAAAGCTAATGCCTAATTTTTTAAATGATTCAGTGTAAAGCGCTATTTTTTCGTCAAATTTACTCATAATGTGGTCTTTTTTTGAGTTAATAATAAGTGTTAATGTTCAAATATAAACATTTTGTTACATTAGTTAACGACTCATAAGTACATTTTATTTTTCAAGACCTGTAAAAACTTACTAAAAGCTGTAAATAACAAGTATTTTCTACCTTAGTAACACATCTAAACATCTATCTAAAAGACAAAAAAACAAGCTACTACTAATTAAAACGCAACAACGCAGGAATTTTATTAATTTTGAAACTCTTTGTTAACAAACAAAAACATTCAATCATGAATAGAATTGAAAAAGCACAGATTTTACTCGAACAATGTGAAAAAGATCTGGAAAGAATGCAACAAATCACAGAGGAATTAAAAAAAATAGATAAGAATTGTGTTGCACTTGATAAATATTATACGGATCACTATATGGAAGATTATGAAGCGTATGAAAAGGCATCTTACAGACCAAGTGTGCTTGATCAGGACAGTATCTGGAATGTTTTACAAGGTCAGTTTGAAGAAAAGAAAATACTACTCAAACAAATAATTAACACAATTTAGACTTCAGTTAAAGCCATTGGAATTGATAACTTTTAGTCACACCTTACATATGTTGCAGCAATAATTTCCTTGTAAACTCTATGACAAACCGGGACCGGAAACTACAAACCCTTTTACAGCATACGTTTGACCATTTTAAAATATTTAAACGGGGCGTATTTAAGCGGCAGATCTATCCGGGCGGGGGTTTTAACAATAGCCCGGCGGTTTGTAAACGCATTAAAACTCTCTTTACCGTGATAAGTCCCCATACCGCTATTCCCCACACCACCAAACGGCAAATGATGGTTGACAATATGCATCAGCGTGTCATTGATGCATCCCCCACCGGAAGTCGAGCGGCGCAACACATCTTCCGCAGATTTATTATTGCCAAAATAGTAGAAAGCCAATGGTTTTTCGTGCGCATTCACATAATCTAAAACCGTATCAATACTCTCAAATGTCATAATAGGCAATAAAGGCCCGAAAATTTCCTGTTGCATGATAGGGAAATCAGGCTCTACCTCATCAATCAGGGTGGGTTCTATATAACGTTCGACTTCATCCACACTGCCTCCGGCGACAATTTTTCCGTCTTTCATCAATCCTTTCAGGCGTTCGACATTAGCGGCACTGATAATACGAGGGAAATATGGTGACGCCTTGGGGTCATCGCCGTATTGTTTTGCAATGGCTTTTTTGAGTTCTTCTATAAGTTGTGCCTTGACCGATTGATGGACAAACAAATAATCAGGGGCAATACAGGTTTGCCCGGCATTGATGAGTTTACCCCAAACAATACGGTTGGCAGCCACTTTTATATGAGCTGATTGATCCACGATACACGGGCTTTTACCACCTAATTCCAGTACAACCGGCGTTAAGTGTTCCGCAGCAGCCTTCATCACAATTTTACCGAGATACGGACTTCCCGTAAAGAATATAAAGTCCCAACGTTCTGCCAGTAACAACTGATTCACTTCACGACCACCATGAGTTATCGCAATATATTTCGGGTCAAAGGTTTCGCCAATCAACCGGACAATTAATTTTTCAAAGTTTTTGACATAAGGCGATGGTTTTAACACAGCCGTACAGCCGGTAGAAATGGCAGCAACCAATGGATTGATCAGTAACTGAAACGGATAATTCCAAGGCGAAATAATCAGTGATACCCCCAGCGGTTCTTTGTAGATATAACTACCGGAAGGCATCAATGCCACAGGCGATACGACGCGTTCGGGTTTTGCCCAACGGTCGAGGTTTTTCAGATGTTGGTCTATTTCCTGCAACAGGATACTGATCTCAGTGAGATAAGCCTCTTCATAAGACTTGTGTAAATCTGCATAAAGCGCCTCAGCAATGGCTTTCTCGTGTTTTAAAACCATCTGTTTGAGTTTTTTGAGTTGTGTCCGTCTGAATTTTAAATCTTTCGTCTGGTGGGTGGCAAAAAACCGACGTTGCTCATCAATAATATGTTGAATATCCCGTTGAGTAGTATCTTGCATTTTTAGATGTTTTTACGCTTTTCAAAACTGACTACCAAAGTATAAAAAAAACACATGCCATAATAGCCATTGGAACATATTACGCTAATTTTTTGAGCAATGTCAATGACAATGTTTATTTTTACCCTCTAAATACAGCATCATGTACTACCTCAACCTGACCCTCAATATGGACAACACCTTAAAAGCCGATGCT
>PDQD01000002.1 GCA_002747695.1 Flavobacteriia bacterium | reverse complement strand
ATAGTTTTATACGAAGTGTAGCTTCATAAAACTACGAAGCTTAATTAACGATTGTTGATAAAAGCGACTGTCCAAAAAGCATCTTGATGTTTAACCAATACACTTTTTGAACAGCTACTTTAGTTTATTGTTATGATAACTTGTCAAAAACGATTTTAGTCAGTTTTTCTTCTACAGCCATCGTTTCATCATAAATAGTTTTGGCTTTATCCAACAAACGAGCTGCAACCTCTTTATCTTTAAGGTCTTTAGCATTGATTTTCACGTTAAAATAAGCGCCTACAACTGCTGTTTTGGCACATAACACGCCAACACCTGCATCACTCAGTGAGTTTTGCAAACCTTTGTCTATCATTTCTGCCATGACTTCAATAGAATTGAAAGCAGTTTCCATCACTTGTAAAGGTATTTCAGTGGCATATTGTGTAGCATCCTGAACCGCCTGACTACGTCTTTTCTTTTCTTCATCTGTTCCTTTGGGCAATCTGAATGCATCGATAATTTTATTGAAAGCATTGGTATCCTCATCGACTAAAAACAATAACTTTTCTTTCAAAGCTTGTCCTTTTTCTGCCCATTCAGAGTAATACTCCCATTGGTCATCCCAACCCGGTTTATGGGCTGATAAATTAGCCACCATTGTACCTAGAGATACGCCGAGTGAACCTACCAATGCAGAAATAGAACCACCACCGGGTGCCATACTTTCTGAGGCTGTTTCATCAGCAAAATCTCTGACGGTCATATCTATAAGACCTTTACTCTGACCTTTCATTACATATTCAATAATGCTTTTTTGCGGGTCAAAAGGTTTTAAATCATCCAAGCCTAAAGACTTAACAGCTATTTTAATTTTTTCAGCTTCAGAGATACCACGTGAACGGCCTTGTTTAGTTAAGAAATAATCGGCAGCATCCAGCATAGCCTGAAGTGGCACCAGACCTACCAATTCTGAACCGGTTACCCGAATACCCCTTTCAGTAGCAGATTGCACACTTGCGTCAAAGGCTTCATGCATTGATGTAATAGTAATATTGGTCAGGTTGTAAGAGACCTGCGCAATACCGTATTCTTCAATATACCAACCTATACCTTTGACAGCTTTAAGTTTTCCGGGAACTCTCACCGGTTTACCGTTTTCATCTAATACTTTTTTACCGGTAATAGGATTACCCTCACGTTTGATACGACCTTGTTCACGGACATCAAAAGCAATGGCATTAGCACGTCTTGTGGAAGTTGTGTTAAGGTTAACATTATAAGCAATCAGAAAATCTCTGGCAGAAATAGCAATAGCACCTGTTTTAGCAATATTATCATTGTATGGGTGCGGACCTTCATCCGGTAACCATTCCGGATTGGATAATTTTTTGACTAATCCTTCATATTCACCGGAACGGCAAGAGGCTAAATTACGACGTTTGGGCTCGGTTGCGGCATTTTCGTAAAAATATACCGGAATACCAAGTTCATCACCTACGCGTTTACCCAATTTATGGGCATAAGCCACTGTTTCTTCCATGGTAATGCCTGAAATAGGAATAAGCGGACAAACATCTGTAGCTCCGAAACGGGGATGCTCACCTTCATGCTGACGCATATCAATAAGTTCTGAGGCTTTTTTGATTAATAAAAAAGCTGCTTCTATCACAACATCAGGATGCCCAACAAAAGTGATTACCGTGCGGTTGGTTGCTTTTCCGGGATCAACATCCAGCAAGCTGACACCTTCTACAGTTTTGACAACTTCACTAACCGCTTTTATGATATCAGGACGACGTCCTTCACTAATATTAGGTACACATTCTATAATAGGTTGGTTCATATTTAATCAGTTTTTAAATTTAATTTTAAGAAATGACAAATTTATAAATTTTGGTCAGACAAAACGCCATAGAATGTATTAAATGATTGGAATCTGATTTTTGAGTATTGTGTATGCAATTGCCACCCGATTAAGCATGAAAAGACAAGAATTAACAGGCTTAAATTAAATCTTTTAACACAAAAATAATCACTACATACTGCACACTGCTAACTGCATACTACAAACTGCACACTACCACTCCATCATCCCTTCTTACTCCTGATCATCATCTCCAGCATATCCCACATCTCTTTAGGGACTTGTTCTAAATCATTCATCTCACCGGCACCTTTTAACCACTCGCCACCATCTATAGTTACTACTTCTCCATTGATATAATCAGAGAAATCACTCATAAGATAGGCCGCAAGATTGGCCAATTCCTGATGTTCTCCTACCCTGCACACAGGTACGCGTTTGGCCGGATCCAGCTTGTCTTTCAGCTCGCCGGGCAACAATCTGTCCCAGGCACCTTTAGTAGGAAATGGTCCGGGTGCAATAGCTTTAAACCGAATACCGTATTTTGCCCATTCTACAGCCAGAGATCTGGTCATGGCAAGTACACCGGCTTTTGCAGTAGCTGATGGGACCACGTAAGCTGAACCTGTAGAAGCATAAGTCGTCACAATATTGAGTACCGTAGCTTTTGGCTGTTTAACTTTTATCCAGTGTTTCCCAAGAGCCAATGTACAGTTCTTGGTTCCTTTAAGCACAATATCAATGATAACATCAAAGGCATTGGCAGATAAACGTTCTGTAGGACTGATAAAGTTTCCTGCAGCATTGTTGAGTAACCCATCTACCCTTCCCCAGCGGTCAAGTACAACTTGCAACATCGTTTCTACCTGATCATACTCACGCACATCACAAGCTACAGTCAAGACCTCTCCACCGGTCTCATTTTTCAATTCTTCAGCTGCTGCATTGAGTTTATCAATATTTCTGGAAGTAATAGCCACTTTAGCCCCTAATTCGAGGAAATATTTGGTCATGGATTTTCCTAATCCGCTACCACCACCTGTTACAATTATTATTTTATCCTTGAGTGCGCCTTCACGCAACATGGGTTCATTATAATTCATATATATATGTTTTAATTTGTTCAAATGTAAGGATATTTTTAGCTCTCCTTAAAAAAAATCTATAAAATTTTGTGTGTAAATTATGCCCAAACAACAATGTATTTATAAAAAAATCATGTATTTTTGTCTCATTAATAGACTATTTATGCACTATTATACTTTTTCACTGAAATACGTTTATATGTTTATCAAACGGCCATTATCTGAAATGCCCGTCTAAGTATAACCGGAGTGCTTTCCGGTTGTACGGAATATTCGTATTTTTAAACATCTTACAATCTTATTAATTTTAATCATAAAAATTTACTGTCATGGAAATTCCTTATGCAGAACCCTATAAAATAAAAGTCGTAGAACAACTTTACCGCAGCACAATGGCCGAAAGAAAACAATGGCTTGAAGATGCACATTACAATTTATTCAATCTTAAATCTCATCAGGTATTTATAGACCTGCTCACCGATTCAGGTACAGGTTCTATGAGTGATCGCCAGTGGGCAGAAATGATGGTTGGTGATGAAAGTTATGCCGGATCACGCTCATTTGACAAACTCAAATCTACCGTTCAACGCATTACCGGATTTAAGTATTTTTTACCCACTCACCAAGGACGTGCAGCAGAAAATGTTTTGTTTTCTACGCTTGTCAAAGCCGGTGATGTCGTTCCCGGAAACTCACATTTTGACACCACCAAAGGCCATATAGAATTCAGAAAAGCACACGCCATTGATTGTACAATAGATGAAGCTTTTGACACAAGTATTTTTCATCCGTTCAAGGGTAATATAGATCTTGAAAAATTAGAATTGGTATTTAAAAACCATCCTAAAGAGAAAATACCATTTGTCGTTCTTACCATCACTTGTAATACAGCCGGCGGACAGCCTGTTTCTATGGCTAATGTTAAAGAAGTATCTGCTTTATGTAAACAATACGGTATCCCTTTGATTTTTGACTCTGCCCGTTTTGCGGAAAACGCTTATTTTATCAAAAAACGAGAAGAAGGTTATGCTGATAAGTCTATCAAAGAAATTGCTTTAGAGTTATTCTCTTATGGCGACGGCATGACTATGAGTGCCAAAAAAGACGGTTTAGTCAACATGGGTGGCTTTATAGCTCTAAACGATGAAAAAATCTTTAAACAAGCTACTGTTTTCAATATCATGTATGAAGGATTCATCACCTATGGCGGTATGAATGGTCGTGATATGGGCGCTCTTGCCATAGGACTTGATGACGCTACTGAATTTGATTATTTGGAAAGCCGTATAGAACAAGTAGCTTATTTGGGCAAAAAACTTGTTGACTACGGGGTGCCTGTTCAACAGCCTTTTGGAGGACATGCTATTTTCGTAGATGCCAATAAATTCGTTCCTAATATCCCCAGAGAGGAATTCAGAGCCTGGGCGTTGGCGATGGAGTTATATATCGTGGGTGGTATTCGCGGCGTTGAAATAGGTGCTGTTCTCGCTGACCGTGACCCTGAAACCAGAGAAAACCGTTTTTCTCCACTGGAATTGGTAAGACTGGCAATCCCCAGACGAACCTACACCAATAATCATATGGATTTTATTGCGGCCACACTAAAAAATATTTATGACACCCGTAATGAAGCTAAACACGGTTACCGCATTGTGGATGAAGCCCCAATCATGCGACACTTTACAGTAAAAATGGACAAAATATAAGTCACCGTTTTGTCAACGGACTTATATAAGCCCTTCCACAAAGCACTAAATCATTTTACAAACAATGATTTAGTGCTTTTTTTAGTCACTGTCTCTAATAATCAGAAAACACCACTTAATTACCACTTACAAAAACGCATTAACAATTAATATAAGCTATTGTTATTCAAACCTCTATAACTTCTTTACAACTGACAATAGAAAATCTGTTGTAAAATTTTCGGATAGTTGTAATCCATCATATCAATTCTAAATGTTATTTTTGCCCTATGACAATAGGTTACGACGCTAAACGAATTTTTCATAACACCACGGGTCTGGGCAACTACAGCAGGGATTTAGTGCGCTTGTTAGCACAGTTTTATCCCGACCACACCTATATGTTATACAATCCCAAACCCGGGAAAGTCAACCGGTTAAAACCCGATGGTCAACGTCTTGTTGAACGCTTACCGGATACCACATTAGACAGGATGTTTTCATCGCTATGGCGTAGTAAAGGAATTGTCAAGCAATTAGCTAAAGATCAGATCAACTTATACCATGGTCTAACCGGAGAGCTACCTGTAGGTATTGAAAAAACGAGAATTAAAACTGTAGTAACCATTCACGACCTTATTTTTATCCGTTATCCTGAGTTATACAAAGCTATAGACCGAAAAATCTACACCCGGAAATTCAAGCATGCTGCTAAAATAGCGGATGTAGTCGTGGCTATAAGCGAACAAACCAAACAAGATATTATTGATTTTTTAGACATTGAACCGGAAAAAATCAAAGTACTCTACCAAGGCTGTCATCCTGTATTTAAGGAAGCTTTGTCAGATAATTTCATAGAGGCCACCCTCAAAAAACACCGTATTCCTGAAGACTATTTATTCTATGTAGGAAGTCTTATCGAACGAAAAAACGCTTTATCAGCTGTCAAAGCCATCGAAAAAACCGGTGATCATCTGGTTCTTTTAGGGCAAGGTAGCACCTATTACAACAAGGTAAAACAATATGTCGATACCCACCATCTGAACAATAAAGTCATTTTTCTCAATGGTTTGAGCATGGAAGAGATTGCTGTATTATATCAGAAAGCCAACATCTTTATCTATCCCAGTAGTTTTGAAGGGTTTGGAATTCCTATTATAGAAGCTCTATACAGTAAAACCCCCGTCATTACCGGTAAAGGCAGTTGTTTTCCGGAAGCCGGCGGTCCTGATACCTGCTATGTCAACCCACATGATATAGACCAAATAGTCCATGCCATCCAAAAGATCAAACAAGACCACATCTACAGACAAAACATGATTGACAAAGGATTTGATTATGTGCAACGTTTTAATGATGAAGTTATCGCAAAAAAAATGATGACCCTCTATTCAAGTATATTATGAGCTCAAAACCAAAAATAATTGTTGATATAGAACGCATGAAATATCCTTTTACAGGATTATTCTATTTCTGTCAGGATTTGGCGCTCAGCCTTGATAAATATTACAAGGACACCTATGATTTTTATTTTTTTTCATATCCCAATGCTCAGGTTCCCGGTCATTTAAAGCTCATCAAAAGAAAACTCCTTGATAAGGTATTTATATATCCATCCAAAAAATATCAGATATGGCATATCACCTGGCAAGACACTAAATATATGCCTAAAAATGATATCAAAATTGTTTATACCATTCATGATTTAAACTTTTTATACACCGATAAACCCAAACACAAAAAGAAAGCACTCTTAGAAGCTGTTCAAAATAAAGTAAACAGAGCCGATGTTATAACTGTAATATCAAATTTTGTCAAAAATGATGTGATTAAAAATCTGGACGTCAAAGGTAAAGAAATACATGTCATTTATAATGGTGTGGATTTAAAAGAATACCCTGCATTCGACCAACCCAAATACAGACCTGAGAAAAAATTCTTCTTTACCATAGGAACCGTTTTACCTAAAAAGAATTTTCACGTATTACCATCACTTATTTCTGATAGTGATTACGAGCTTATCATTGCCGGTATTCATATGAGCTCTGATTATGTCAACACAATAATGAAAGAGGCAGAAGCTCACCAGGTACAAGACCGTGTACACCTTATTGATTCTGTTTCTGATGAGGAAAAATACTGGTATATGAAAAACTGTGAGGCATTTCTTTTCCCCTCTTTATCAGAAGGTTTTGGCTTACCGCCTATTGAGGCCATGCGTTTGGGCAAACCAGTGTTTTTATCCACATGTACCAGCCTTCCGGAAATAGGAGGCGAACATGCTTATTACTTCGAATCCTTTGAACCAAAAGCCATGAAAAAAGTGCTGGAAGAAGGTCTCAAAGACTATAAGGACAATAAGAAAAAAAAAGCCATCAAAGCCTGGTCTGAGCAGTTTTCATGGCAAAGAACAGCCGAAGCCTATACAGAGGTTTACAACCGTCTGTTAAATATTCCTAAGACGGTCAAACAAACTACGGGAATTACCGCTATTATCCCTACGTTTAATGAAGAAATACATATAAAGTCTGTCATAGAATCTGTATTATTTGCTGATGAAATTATCATCATTGATTCTTTCAGTACAGATGACACCTTAAAGATTGCTCAGAATTATCCTGTTAAAATATTACAGCGACCTTTTGACAATTTTTCAGCTCAAAAAAATTACGCCTTACAACATGCAAGCAATGACTGGGTACTGTTCTTAGACGCTGACGAACAACTCTCACCAACCTTACAGCATGAAATTTCTGAATTGGTGCAGAACAACCCCAAATATGTAGCTTTTGAATTTGATTTGAACTATTACTTTTTAAACCAGCTTATGCGTTACGGTAGTTTTCAAACCAAAAAGGTCATCAGACTGTTTAATAAAAACTACTGTTCATATAATGGAAAGTATGTGCATGAAACACTGAATATTTCAGGAGACACCGGAACCGTTTCAGAACCTATTACCCACAAAAACATCTACAACAGATCACATTTCATCAATAAGCAAAGGCATTATGCCAAGCTCAAAGCCCGTCAGACTTTTAAGCTAAAAACCGGTAAATCCACGTTTTGGAAATACATAAAAGCAGCGTACCGGTTTGTTATGCACTATATCATCCGTTTAGGTTTTCTGGATGGCAAAGCCGGATTTGAATTTGCTAAAATACAAGCCCAAGGCATTTTGATGCGGTATGAATACTTAGACCATTACAGAAATATGAGTAACGACCTCATTCATGCCCTCAAACACCTGAAATCATCCGGAACAATCCTTTACCCTACAGATACTGTATGGGGTATTGGTTGTGATGCTACTGATGAAAAAGCCGTCCGGAAAATATTTGACCTCAAACAACGTCATGAATCAAAAAGCATGGTCATACTGGTTGATTCTATAGCGATGTTACAAACCATTATAGACGATATTCCTCAGAAAGTATTTGAACTGTTAGCTCAGAATGAAACACCTACAAGTATTATTTACAACAACCCCAAAGGACTTGCTTCGGGTGTCGTTGCTCAGGATAATACCGTAGCTATTCGTCTGGTGAATGATGACTTCTGTCAACTATTGATTCAACAATTGGGCAGACCCATAGTCTCTACATCGGCAAATATCAGTGAACACCCCACGCCAAAGAGCTTTTCTGATATTTCTGATGCTATTAAAAACAAAGTCGATTATACTGTGACGTGGAGACAGGATGAAAACAGCCAAAACAAAGCATCCGGAATAATTAGAATAAACCCCGACGGCTCTATTGATACCATCAGATAGACCTGTATGATAATATATGAATTTAAACAAAGCCATAGCACTACCCGTTTTTGAACCAGTAATTAAAGCTGCCGAAAACCTCAATATTTCAACCTACGTCATAGGCGGTTATGTGAGAGATTTTATACTGGAAAGAGGTAACAATACCGATATTGATATCGTTTGTGTAGGTGATGGTATAGCATTAGCTCATGAAGTCGCCAAACAAATCCCTTCACACCCCAAAGTACAGTTTTTCAAAACTTATGGAACTGCCATGTTAAAAGAACGTGGTATTCAATTGGAATTTGTAGGCGCCAGACGAGAATCTTATGTCAAAGACTCCAGAAATCCCAAGGTAAAACCGGGGACATTAGAAGACGATCAAAACCGTAGAGATTTCACCATCAACGCATTAGCTATCAGCCTAAACAAACATGATTTTGGCACACTGTTAGATCCCTTTGACGGACTCAGCGATTTAGAGCATAAAATCATCCGCACACCTTTAAATCCCGACATCACATTTTCTGATGATCCTTTACGTATGCTACGGGCTATAAGGTTTGCAACTCAATTGAACTTTAGCATTGAATCCCAAACTTTAAATGCTATTAAGTCTAATGCAGAACGCATCAAAATCATTACTAAAGAGCGAATCACGACTGAAATCAACAAGATTTTGATGAGTGATCAACCATCGACTGGGCTTAAACTTCTGGAAAAAACAGGATTGTTACAATATATCATACCGGAATTGGTAGCCTTAAAAGGGGTGGAAGAAATAGAAGGAGAAACCCATAAAGACAATTTTTACCACACACTTGAAGTGGTCGATAATATTGTTCCTAACACCGATAATGTATGGTTACGCTGGGCTGCTTTACTCCACGATATAGGTAAAGCACCTACTAAAAAATACAATCCTAAACTGGGATGGACTTTTCACGGTCATGAGTTTGTAGGTTCAAAGATGGTTTACAAATTATTCAAACGTTTAAAACTACCTTTAAACGAGACAGTAAAATATGTTCAAAAAATGGTTCGTATGAGCTCCAGGCCTATCGCCATCGTTGGTGAGGTAACAGATTCTGCTGTCAGACGACTGGTTTTTGATGCCGGCGATGATTTAGATGATTTGATGACCTTATGCGACGCTGATATTACGACAAAAAACCCGAAACGCTTTAAAAAGTACCGGAATAACTTTCAAATCGTCCGTCAAAAAGTTATAGAAGTAGAAGAAAGAGATCGGATTAAAAATTTTCAACCGCCCATTTCCGGTGAACTGATTATGCAAACCCTTAATCTGCCACCGGGAAAAGAAATAGGTATAATCAAAGAAGCTATCAAAGAAGCTATTTTGGAAGGTGATATTCCCAATAATTATGAAGAAAGCTATGAATTTATGCTTAGAAAAGCGCGGGACATGGGGTTAATAAGTTAAAAATTGGTCTTTCAACCAACCAAAACGCAAACTTACCCTGAAATTTATTTGTCAATCCAAAATAAAATCCTATTTTTGCACACTCTAATAATAAAAGGTCAAAAAAATGTCAAGAGTATGTGATTTATCGGGTAAAAAAGCCATGACCGGAAACAACGTATCGTTCTCCCTAAACAGAACTAAACGTAAGTTTGATGTCAATTTGGTTAAAAAGCGTTTTTACATCCCCGAAGAAGATCGTTGGGTAACTTTAAAAGTTTCTACACGAACACTTAAAAACATCAATAAAAAAGGAATCAGTGCCGTCATGAAAGAGGCCAGAGCAAAGGGTTTAATAAAATAATACAGAGACATGGCAAAGAAATCAAAAGATGCACGTATCCAAGTGATACTAGAATGTACTGAGCACAAGAAATCCGGAAAACCCGGAACTTCACGCTACATTACAACCAAGAATAAAAAGAATACACCGGATAGATTGGAACTTAAAAAATTCAATCCTATTCTGAATAAAGTAACCATTCATAAAGAAATCAAGTAATCATGGCTAAGAAATCAGTTGCAACCTTACAAACAGGAACAAAACGCTTAACCAAAGCTGTAAAAATGGTTAGATCACCCAAGACAGGAGCTTATACATTTGTAGAACAAGTAATGGATCCTGATTTGGTCAATGATTGGTTAAAGAAATAAATTAACCAACAGAACTTTTTAACGAAAGCTGCTTTTCCTTGAGAGAAGTAGCTTTTTTGTGATTCTATATTCTTCCCTTATTGTTCTTTTCCTTGAGAAGCCTATACCTTAAAATTAACACGTAAATGTACGCTCCATCACTCCCGTGCGGTTAAAAGCTAAAAACAACCTTACAGACCACCTGACTTACAACATAACTGACATTGAAAAAACACCCCCTGAAAGACTATACAATATAGTTTACGCACTTCAAACAGTTGCATAAGATATACCACAACACTTCAGGGTACAAAAAAAGGGTCAACAAATGACCCTTACATGATTTTTATGTTTTCCTATTGATTAATCAAATAAGAAACTTCTACGACTTTTCACATCTTTATTAGTCTCTACAACTTCTTCTTTCACAAAGATACCTGAATCATTTTTCTTACCGATGTAATCTAATTCGTTTAACTTTTTAAATAGTGAAAGCATTAGTTTAGTAAATGAGGCTGTTTTTTCCAGCGCACTATTAATATCGTTATGCAAATAGTTGACGTCTATCATATCAATGAGTACATTCTCAAAAGCACCCTGATTCAAATCACACCAATCCGTTAAGTAGTTTAATAGAATCTCTTTACCGGTTCCTACATAAACATCTATACCACTCTTAATGGTTCTGGCTAAATTAACTTGTTTGGTAATCATTACCACAGGCGACTCGTGTTTATCTACCAACCTGAATTCCGCAATGGATGTGTTGAGATAATTCATTGTTTTTTCACACAAATGCTGCACCATATGAGCCAGATCATTTGTCTGTCTTTTCTGATGTATTTTTTGAATGATATGCATACAGAATGATTCCATCTGATTAAAGAAATAACCTAACTCTGTATAAGCAAATTTTAAATCCTCATGACTCTGTACGGACGTACAAGGAGGTACAAAATTCTCGTACAATTGAGGCATATCATCTACAAGAATAATTTTACCAATAGTAATATGGGACAAGCCAACTTCTGTATTAGCTATAGCAGATTTTGGTAAGACATTAATCTTGTATTCCGGTAATGTAAATGGTTGTCTTGGGGGTTCTTCGTCAGGTGAAGATGCGCCTACCGGAATTAATTTATATGGATTTACAGACACCACCACATACCATTCATCTTCTTCTTTATCAAACGTATATTGATGTTTCAGAATATACGCAGACTGTTCCAGTAATTCTTTTGTTTCCGGAGTAATATAAATCAAGCTTCCACCTAAAGTTATAGCAATACATGAATTCAGTACAACCTCAATAGAATCCTGACCATCCAAAGATATAGAAACGTCAAGAGGTTTTACATCATCCTTATATACGGGTAAAATACCGAAGTTAACGGGTGTTAAACTGTTTTTTGCTGTTCTTTCAATGAGTGAAACCAATGCGTTTTCAGTATCAATAAAATTATTCTTATTGATACTCATCCCATCAGTCCAGTTAACTCTGTGTTTGATATTGTATATATCCATTCTCGTTTGATTTAGAGTATATATTTACTTCGTTTGATTGTAATATTTGTAATGCAATTATCCTTGCTCCTGTATAATTTTACTTCCTTAATTTTTAGCTTTTTAGTTGTAATCAACTCACAAAACTCCAAAAAGGTGGTTGTTTCTCCATTTACAATTATACTTTTATTCAAATCACCACAGAGATAACGCTTAAATACTTCAGCAGATAATTTCTTTCTGGCAACTAAATTCAATTTATTTTTAAACTCACTTGCCGAGATAAAAGGTACTATATCCGGATCGTCATTTTCTGCAATACCGGAATTAGTATTTTTATGACCCAGTGGATTGATTGTCGGATTTTCTTTAATCCTGCTGGAACTGACTGTTCTTGTTACAGCGTTAATTTGATTAATCTCATCCCTCTCTTTTTTGAGCGGCAAAACTTCTATTTGTTTATTTCTGGCGTGATTAAGGTCACCATTAACAACTAACGATACTGTTTTTAAGCCCGGTGTTTGATACACATATGTTGCTCTTTTTGTTGTAGCGTTTACACCTGCAGTCTCTCCAAAACGCCATTCCCAGGTAGAAGCATTTTTAGTCTTATCAATAACTTTCAATTGATCGCCAACCCTTACTGTAGCAGGCAATTTAAAAATAGGCAACTTAGTAGAATCAATGACAAAAGGTTTTTTCTTGATTACAACTCTCTTGACATCTTTACATATACCATTGACCATCAAACTAACGTTATATTCTCCGGGTTTGTTAAAAACATGTAATGCACTTCTATCTTTTATAACTTCAGTGCTATCGCCAAAATCCCACTCCCATGAGGTAGCATTGGCTGTATTATCCACAAACTTGATAAGTTTACCTTGCACCAATTCTTTAGTTTTAATTTCAAAATTTATACCTCTACACGGTGTATATTTAACTACCTTATACACTAAAACAAATGCGGCTATAAAAAAGACAACTAAAAACAAACGCAACACCATGTTATCTATATGACTAGATAATTTTTCACTCATTTTTTATATTATTTTTATTTAAAAATCAATTCTATCTGTATTGAGAGCTTCAGATAAAGAAATCGTGTAAAAATAGTAATTAATCTTATACACGCAAAATTTATTTTGGCGTTCACGCCTGATTAAAACAATTATAACAAAGCCTTAACTTTTTATCAATCAAACATTAAAAATCAATGACTTAAACCTTAGTAACATAAGCCTAAAGCACGCCATTCAAACACAGTTTTATTAAACACAACAAAGCATTAAAAGCTATTGTTTTTGCATCTGTTAAACTCTGATTATGCTTTAAACAATCCATGACGCCATCAAATTATTTCAAAACAAGTCACTTCGTTTATTGATAAAGCTCCATCATATCGAGGCTATGCTTTCATGTGAAAAATTCTTTTTTTTATTGCAATCTGAATGAACATTGCGAAGTTCTGACACACAATTCGGGTTAAAGAAAAATTGAGTTATATTATAATGTCGTAAAACATCTCATACGCATGATTAGTTTATAATACATTGTTTAGCATTTCAACAAATCCACCTAAACACTGATATTCAAATCATTATAGATATTATGATGTTAAAAAAATTTATTTATATTTACACAAAATTTCAAAAACAGTTATTTTATGAGCAATAGTATTTACGGATTAGGAGGTACTGAGGTAAGAAATGATGCATCTGAAGCGATTCAGGAAATACCTCAAAACAGGACTTTATTGGTAGAAAAACTAACAGAGTTTCCTCCTGTAAAACCTAAGATGGTAAAAAATATCAAAACAGTAGAGGAAGCTTTTGAGCATTTCAATCCTCGCGTGGACATGACTTTTACTGATGATGAAGGTATGCAAACCAAAGAAACGTTAAGTTTTAAAAACGTTGGCGATTTTGGAAAAAATGGAATTACTAACCAGAGTGAGTTCCTTAAAGACTTAGACACGGAGAAAGAACAATATTTGAAAATTGTTAAACAATTGAAAACAAATAAGATTCTTCGTTTAGCATTGGCAGATCCTGATGCCAAACAAGCTTTACTAGAAACTATTGGAGGTTTACTCGAAGAACTTAACGACAAAAAATAGACATAATGGCAAACGCACAACAAAAGCAAGAAGCAAGAAAAGTTGCCGAAAAGGTACTGGAGAGCAGTGAAAAATTAGCAAAATTTGGAGGCTTTGATCTTATAGAAGCAACGATTGACGGTTCGCAAAACCTGAATCCTGAAAGAAAAGCCAGAAAGACCATATTTCTAACTGAGAGTTCTAAAAAAGGAGAACGCAAAACCGTTAGAAAAACTTTGGAAATCTGGAAAAACATTCTTGAAGGAAGCAGTGATGATATTGCTGAAATGATTGAGAATGCCCAAAAAAAATCTCAAATTGCTAACGAAACATTAGAAAGAAATGTGGGTGAAGCTATAGAGAGAACAAGAGATCTTGAACGTTCTTACCGTTCTTTGGCACTCTTCTATAAAAACACTGAATCTGATAAGATAAAAAATCTTACCATTCTCAATGCAGATCCTGAACAAGTAAGAGACCTTGACAACACCAGATTTATAGATGCTGTTGCAGAGGAGTTAAAAGATAATTTTGACCGTTTGGATTTAAGAGACAACTATGCCATTCTAGTCATCCCCGGTTATTTAGAAAACAATGCTATCCTTGAAAAATGGGCAAAAATCGCCTATGAGAACAAAGTTATGTTAATCACTGACTTTGAACATTTGGATGAACCGGATGATGTGATGGAAATGTTTGAAGCTGCAAACTTAACAGGTGGTGATGCCTACAGATCTAATGTTATGATGACTTGTAACTGGTTGGTCGGTAGAGGCAAATTTGATGAAGTCGGTGAAGAAGAAGATTTATTTGTTCCACCATCATCAGCATTGGCAGGTAAAGTGTATAAAACATTGATGTCTCAGGTAACTGCCGGTAAAAAACACGGTGGATTAAATGAAATATCCGGTGTTAAGTTTGATTTGAAAAAATCTGAGGTTTCTCAACTCGAAAAAATGGGATTGATTCCTATGGTCAATGAATATGGTAAAGTTATGGCTTTCTCTGCCAAAACCTTATTCAACGGGGATAACCTCGGACTACAAACTTATTCTGTAGTAAGGGTATTTGATTACGTTACAAAAGTGTTGATGGACTTCTTAAACCGTAGAGCATTTGAAAACTTCAATGCCAAAACGAGAAAAGAACTCATGAACCAGATTGTCAGATTCTTGGATAATATCACAGGACCGGACAAATTGATTGAAGATTTCTCTATTAAGAGATTTGAACAAGATCCTGTTCAAAAAGACAGAGTTTATTTAGATATTCACATGAAACCTTATTTCCCGGCTAAAAACTTCTTGATCAAAATGGATGGTCAAAAAGGTGACGACGGTGCAGAATGGGATGCTGAATACGAGCAACAATAAACACTCATAAATACTTTATTTTAAAACACTATTTCTTTATAGAGATAGTGTTTTTTTATGCTTTGAAATGAAGTGTAATAACTGAGATTAGTTATAACTGACGTTGTTTTTATATAGATTTATAATCTGTCGTTTAAAGATTGTATTCAATGGTGATTGGCATAAAATAACTGAACAACCCCTAATGATAAAAAACTATAAGGCATTGTCTAAAACCAACAGTTCCGCCGGTGATTTTCCGGCGGAACTGAAAGACCGGTGAACACACCGGTTAAATATGGAATAAACAGCTGATAAGGTTTTACTGAAATTAGTATTTCCAGACCAGATTATTCTTTTTGTCAATATCTAATTTGATATCACAACCCTTTTTGATTTCTCCTGAAATGATTTTCTTAGACAGTGGAGTACGGATATCATTTCTGATGACATTTCTCAAAGGACGCGCCCCATATTTGGGTGTAAATCCTTTATTGGCTAAAAACTCAATGGCTTTATCAGAAATCTTCAAGGTCATATCCTGCTTAGCTAAAGCTTGATATAAGCTCTTGATTTGAATGTTGAATATTTTGGTGATATTTTCTTCAGTAATAGGTGCAAACGGGACAATTTCAGTCAATCGTCCTAAGAATTCAGGTCTGAAATGATTGCCCATACGCTCCAATAAGTCACTTGACTTAGGAATGATTCCTTTACCAAAAGAGTCTACAATATGAGAACTACCAATATTTGATGTAAATAAAATCACGGCATTTGAGAAATCGCCTTCTTTACCCAATCTGTCGTGTAATTTACCTTCATCTAAGATTTGTAAAAACGTATCAAAAACAGACGGATGCGCTTTTTCTATTTCATCAAACAACACAATAGAATAAGGTTTCTGTCTTATTTTGTTCACCAATACCCCACCTTCTTCGTAGCCAACATAGCCCGGAGGCGCTCCGTACAATAAGGCTGCGGAGTGTTCTTCTTTAAACTCAGACATATCAAACCTGATAATAGAGGTTTCGGTTTGGAATAAAAACTCTGCTAAGGCTTTGGCCAATTCTGTTTTACCGGTTCCGGTAGGTCCGGAGAAAAAGAATGAACCGATTGGTAAGTTAGGCTTGCTCAATCCTGAACGGGATTCTAAGATGGCATCCGTGATCACGCGAATAGCATGGTCCTGCCCTACTACCCTTTTGCGTAAGGCATCATCCATAGTCAATAAACGTTCTTTTTCATCCGATTGTAACTTTCCTACAGGAATACCTGTTTTATTGGCAATGGTTAAAGCAATATCATTTTTACTGATCTCTTCTTTGGGTTTGGAAGCTATGGTCGAAAGACTTTTCAGAATGTCATTCAATTTTTTATAACCTTCTTTGGCCTTTTTTACATGTTTATAATGATCATCCTCACTCAATTCGCCGAACAATAAGTAACTCAATCTGTTTTTAATCTGCAAAAACAACCACAATTGTTCGTCTAAAGCCTTGGCTTCTTCTAATTTTTTAGCCTCTAAGTCTTTGACTTCTTTCTTTAAGTTTTCTATCTGAGCCGATGAGGTTTCTATCATAAACTTGGTCGCAGACATGGTACGGTCAATCAAATCAATAGCTGAATCCGGCAGACTACGCTCTTTGTTGTAACGCTTGGCCAGACGAATGGCTTCTTTGATACTCGGGTCATTCACTTTCAACTGATGATAATCAGTATAGTAGTTGATGGTATTCTTTATCATTCTGAAAGCCTCATCTTCACTAGGTTCCTGCAGACGTACGATTTCAAATTGTCTTGACAGCGTTTCATCTACTTCTATATGCTTTCTAAAAGAATCATTGGTAGCCGTAGCAATAATGGTTATGTCTCCTTTGACCAATTCTGATTTTAAAATATTGACAATACCTTCATTACCACTATTTTTATTAGTCAAATTATTCAACTGGTCGATGAGCAATACCGGTTTCTCATATGTTTTTATGGCATCGATGACTTTTTTCAACCGGTCTTCTACTTCCCCTTTATAACTCGCCCCGGAAGTCAGATTGATAAAATCTAACTCAAAGACGTGAGCATTTTTAAAATGACTGGGTGCCGTATTACTCAGCGTAGTGTAAGTCAAGGCATTTAAAATAACCGTTTTACCAACGCCCGGATCTCCCAATATCAACACATTGGGTTTAGAGCGACGACCCAGTATTTCGGTAATTGTTTTCAACTCAACATCTCTACCATAAATCTTTTCAAGTTCGTTATTTGTGGCCTTTTCAGTTTTGTTGATACAGTATAAGTCTAATACTTTTGTCGCTTCATTGGCCTTCATGGCCGAAGTATTTGCTTTTATAGCACCATCTATGGTTTTGTTGGAATTTGTAGTAGTATTTGCGATGAGCTCATTGGGCGTCAGTGGAAATGTTTTCAATTGTTCATAAGTAAAACCTACGCCGGGTGTACTTAAAGCTATCAATACTGACAACACATCCAATTCTTCTGTACCGATTTTTAAGGCAATATCTTCTGCTTCATTAAAAACAGCTTCTACAGAATCATCCGGAGATATATCCTCAGATAATTTTGATGATTTTGGAAGTGTTTCAATACGTACTTCTGCCCATTCTTCCACATAATAAGCATCTTGCCCGATGCTTTCTATGTATTTCATCATACCGATGTTTTTATGCAGTAACGCTTTTAATAAATGGGCGGATGAATAGTCTTTATGGTTATGTTCTTTGGCTATTGATTTAGCAATATGAATGGCTTCTTCTAATTGGGTTGAAAAAATCATAGTTGTTTGTTAGTTATATATTTTTTTAAGGGCTGAAAAATACAAAAAAATATACCATCTCTTCTTTTTTATGACGATTTTTTTTACAATATATTTTATCTCTGTTTTACCCTACCCTGATCTTTACAATACAATGCATATCCTAAAGGTTTTAGTCATAAAACATACACGATGACAGAAGGTTGTCAGCTCTACTTTTTTGATGTTCAATCAGTATACCGCCACCGGTGGTTAATAAATGGTATTATTGGCACAACAGCTAAAGTACAAGATTACAAAATCAAATTTAACCCGCTGATATTATGATGTTTAAAAAACACAAAAAATCTATTTTATCTTTAGCTGTTAATAACTGCTAAAAACTTTATTTGCACAAAACTCCGTGTCTTAACTACTTTTGCTCAGTCTTAAATATTGAAGATGACTCCTGTTTTAGTCGTCTTAAAAAATGGAAAATCATGAATAATTCATGAACTGTTGAGCAACTGAAATCAACGTTATCAATAAGCCGGCAGACCTTCCTTTAATATGTTAAAGATTTATTTTCACATAAAAATCAAATGAGTCGTGACATAGTTCTCGTCATCCGAGTTGCACTTGTTTTTTATGTTATAGTATTAACCATATAACCCTAGAAGTATGAGCATTTTTGACAAACGCATTAACTACAAACCTTTTGAATATCCCGAAGTCTTGCAATTTACAGATTTGATTAACAAGTCATTTTGGGTACATTCTGAACTGGATTTTACGGCAGATGTACAAGACTTTCATTCGCATTTGAACTCCAATGAAAAGGAAGCCATTAAAAAAAGTTTGTTAGCTATTGCTCAGGTTGAAGTTGCGGTCAAATCATTCTGGGGGAATCTATACCATCATTTACCAAAACCCGAATTCAATGGTTTGGGCAGTACTTTTGCCGAGTGTGAATTCCGGCATTCTGAAGCCTATTCCAGACTACTGACTGTTTTAGGGTACGATGAAGAATTTCAAAATTTGGTCGATGAACCCACCATCAGAAAAAGAATTGATTACCTGGAAGAAGCTTTAGCCTTTGCACATTCTGAAGAACCCAAAAAGTACGTGTTTTCGTTAATTTTATTCTCTATTTTAATTGAAAATGTGTCTTTATTCAGTCAATTTGCCATTGTTTTATCGTTTACGAGGTTTAAAGGATTGATGAAAAACGTCAGCAATATTATTGCATGGACATCCGTAGATGAACAAGTTCACGCTAATGCCGGTGTTTATATCATTAACCAGATAAAAGCTGAATTTCCCGAGTTTTTTGATGACGAAACCAAAGAGAATATTCGTATGATTGTCAAAAAATCTATCGAAGTAGAAGGTGAAATCCTGGATTGGATTTTCGCTGAAGGAGAAATTGAAAACATCAGCAAAGCAGATTTGTTGAACTTTATGAAATTCAGGGCTGATGAGAGTATCGCTGAGGTTGGTTTAGACAAATTATTCAATATCACAAACGAAGAATACAGACCCATGGCATGGTTTGAAGAAGAAGTTTTTGCCAACTCATTAGATGACTTTTTTGCTAAAAGACCTGTAGAATACACCAAACACGACAAGAGTATAACGGCAGCTGATTTATTTTAATACTGATTACAATTTATTATGGAAAGATTATGGTGGCTTAACCAAGAGAGTGAGCAAATACTAAACCGGGGTTATTTATTGAAAGGGGAAACCGTTCAGGGAGCCATAGAACGTATTGCTACAGCAGCATCCAAACGCCTGTACAAACCAGAACTCAAAGAACCATTTATTGAGTTAATCGAGAAAGGCTGGATGAGTTTAAGCTCACCTATCTGGGCTAATATGGGTACAGAAAGAGGGCTGCCTATTTCTTGTTTTAATGTTCACGTACCGGATTATATAGAAGGAATCACGCACAAATTAGGCGAAGTGATTATGCAAACCAAAATAGGTGGTGGTACCTCGGGTTACTTTGGGGCATTGAGAGGTCGCGGAAGTGCCGTAACAGATAATGGTAGAAGTAGCGGAGCGGTTTCGTTTATGAAACTATTTGATACGGCGATGGACACCATTTCTCAAGGTGGGGTAAGACGTGGCGCTTTTGCCGCTTATTTAGACATTGACCATCCTGATATTTTGGAGTTTTTAACCATTAAGAGTATAGGAAGTCCGTTGCAGAATTTGTTTTTCGGAGTCAATGTCTCTGATTACTGGATGCAAGAAATGATCGATGGTGATATCGAAAAGAGGGAAATATGGGCTAAAGTATTGGAATCCCGTCAGGAAAAAGGCTTACCTTATATTTTCTTTACAGACAATGTCAACCGTAACAAACCTCAGGTCTATAAAGACAAAGAACTACAAATCCATTCGAGTAATTTGTGCTCGGAAATCATGTTACCTTCCACTTTTGAAGAGTCTTTTATCTGTTGTCTGTCTTCTATGAATCTGGAATTATTTGACGAATGGAAAGACACCAATGCCGTACAATTAGCCATTTTCTTTTTAGATGCGGTACTTCAGGAGTTTATCGTTAAAACAGAAGGAAACTATTACCTGAGATCAGCCCATTTGTTTGCTAAAAACCACAGAGCCTTAGGTTTAGGTGCTTTAGGGTGGCATTCGTATTTACAGAAAAACATGATTCCTTTTGAAAGTTTAGAGGCCAAACAATTGACTACCAGAATATTTAAACATATCCAATCTGAAGCTGAAAAAGGAAGTGTGGAATTAGCCAATATTTACGGCGAGCCCAAAATTTTAAAAGACTACGGCCGAAGAAACACAACCCTATTAGCCATTGCCCCTACCACCTCGTCATCGGCGATTTTAGGTCAGACATCACCGGGTATAGAGCCGTTTAGTAGCAACTATTATAAAGTTGGTTTGTCCAAAGGAAACTTTATGCGTAAAAACAAGTATCTCAAAGCATTGCTCAAAGACAAGGGAATTGACAATGAGGATACCTGGCGTAGTATCATGCTGAATCACGGTAGTGTGCAACACTTGAATGAACTGACAACTATGGAAAAACAAGTCTTTAAGACCTTTAAGGAAATCAGCCAGTTAGAGATTATCCAACAAGCGTCTATACGGCAAAAATACATTGACCAATCTCAGAGTTTAAACCTTAATATCCCTTCTGATTTACCGATCAAAGAGGTGAACAAACTGCTTATTGAAGCGTGGAAATTGGGTATTAAAACACTGTATTATCAGCGCAGTCAAAGTGTGTCTAAAGAGTTTATAACCAATATTGTGAATTGTAGTAGTTGTGAAGCGTAAGATATTGCGTTTTCAGGATATATAACTACTTTAAAATCAACGCTTAAATCAGATTCATTATACTAAGTAACGTATAAATGAAGTCACATTTGAGCCTAACTGTTTTAAAAGACACAACGGCACTACAAAGAATTATAAACAGTCTCTATCAGGAACAGTGACATACAAAGAACCTCTACGCTCCAGAAAGCTTAAATCAATGATATAATTATATCGTTGGTCTATTTTCTCAACAAAAACAGTTGTTTTCTTTTTAAGATAAAACTTCATCCTCACTGTAGTATCTTCAATAGGTAATTGAATTTTGGCTGTGTGATCTACGCCATTATAGGGAAATGTAATAAAAATACGCGAAGAGAATTTGGTTACACGCTTGTCTTTATGGTATCTGTTACGAAAACCATGAAAACCTGATGTTCTATAAAAGCGATCACTATTAGGATCTAATTCAGTACCATAAACATCTGTAGGCACCACTTCAGACCAATGCGTTCCCTCTACTTCGGCTGTCTCTAAATCAATTTCAAACTGTTCAAGCGTTTGCAGATAAGCTTTGAGCTTTTTTTCCTCCTTTTTATCATTTAGCCTCGCAAAAATATTAACGAGATATATAATGACACTTAAAATTACAGCTATTGTTAATTTTACCATGTTACAGGAACGGTTATACGCTCACCCAGTTTTTTACCGTCTAAAAACTGAATAGAAATACTATCGTTTTTAGTTAATTTTTCAAATAATTCCTTGTGCTTTTGTTTAAACTCCTCTACTGTCCCTATATGTAAAGTATCTTTATTTTCTGCTAGCATTTTTGCAATATAAGGTTTAAATTGTTGTTGGGTTGTTTTAGTTGTATCTAATCTATACCAGGAGTAAACTATATAGCGTTTATTTTTAAATGAACTTAATCGTTTTTTACTATTATTTTTTATTATCACTAAATTGTCATCAACTATTTCATACAGATCTTCACCAAGTCCTTCAGAACTAGGCGAATAACTATAATCAATTTTTAAAAAATATTCAGTTTGAGGTGTATTGTTTTCTAATTTTACAAGTACGGGCAAATTTACTCTATAAATAAAATTATATTTTGTATTAAATCTAATAATAACTGGTAAATCTGTACTATCTAATGTAACTATTTTTTTTGTATTTGAACACCCTGATAAGAGTATTAGTAAAATAAAAATCAAAACTCTATTCATTGATAAAAATTGTTTCAATTATAAAAATAGATTCTTCTCTATTTGAGTTATAAACCTCTCTGTAAAGCACTTCTATATTCGAAAAACCCATATCTTCTAAATCAACACGACTACAAGCTTCCAACTCTTCAAAAGTTATAAACTCTCCTGCCAATAACTTATTAGCTGTTTCTTTAGAAACGGGTAATAAACCCCATTGAGATGCTTTTGAAAGTTACCACTTTACAGGAACAGTTATACGCTCACCCAATTTTTTACCGTCTAAAAACTGAATAGAAATACTATCTCCTTTTGTTAGTTTTTCAAATAATTCCTCGTGCTTTTGTTTAAATTCTGATACCGTGCCAATATGTAAAGTATCTTTATCTAATCCTAGCATTTTTTCTACATAAGGCTTGAATTGTTTTTGAGTTGATTTGGTTGAATCCACAAAATGTCTTGAATAAAAAACAAAATTTAAACTATCTTTTGAAGGAATAATTTTCTTTTTATTATTTCTTACTCTCATCAATGTTCCGTTTTTACGTGTATACAATCCTAAATTTAAATTTCTATTGGACGGAATATTATTATATATATAATTAATAGTTAATAAATCACGTTTTCTTAATGAATTGTTTTTCAAAATTATTTCATTAGGAAATTGTATTCTTATTATACTGTTTTTATTATCACTCGCTGTTCTTATAATTACCTTTTGGCTTACTTTTCTTTGAGTAATGCTGACTTTATGATTTACACTTTTGCATTGTACAAGAATAAAAAGTGATAATAGTAAAAACTTGATTAAAAATTTATTCATTTATAAAAATTGTTTCAATTACATAAACATCTTCTTCTCTATTGTTATTTCTTACTTTACGATACAAAATTTCAATTTTTATCGTTTCAGGTTCATTTTCAATATTAAATTCGTAAAGTTCCTCAAAAGTCTTAAATTCTCCTGCCAATAACTTATTAGCTGTTTCTTGAGAAATAGCTAATAAGTCCCATTGATAGTCTTCGTTATGGTTCCAAGACTCTACAGCTTTTCTAGTGGCTTCAAGTCCTTGCAGTTTGGCAATATTTATATCCATTTGTGCCACTTCATCTACAAACATATCCATTTTCGCTTTTTGTTCTTGTACCAAGAGACCCGTTACTGCTGCAATGGGGGTTAAAGCCCCTAATTGTACAGGTAGCGTTTCATTCATAGGGTCTTCACTGGTTGAAAATCTAAAAATATCAAAAAAATCATAAACTTCTCCCGCTGTTTTTAACAATCCGAGCAACTTAACTCTTTTACCGTTTTGTGTAAAAAAGTCGTATTGACTGATTCCTTTGGTCGTTACTACACCATCACCTTGGTTATAGCCAAAATTTTTACCCATTCTAACATTCTCCAATAGTTCTCCGGAGTTAGTATATAATTTTTTATATTCATAAATCAATCGTTCTCCCGTATATACTTTACCATTGTTATCTGCCATAAAACCTTTTCCTAATTTGGCAAGAGCTATTTTGCTAATCTGTTTATCTATTACGCTACCACTTGCATCAACCAATTTGTCAAATACTAGACCTCCTGAAATTTTCAGAGGTAAAATAGGATCTCCTTCATAACTTATGAGTTCAGGGAAATGATAGCTAGGTGTTGGTGTTTTAAAGTAGAGTGTTCTGTCAGAAAAACCAACACGCAGATAGTCATCGTCTTTGGTAGGGAGTTCTTTTTTTCGTTTGCCGTAAGATACTTTCCAGTAGAGTTCTAAAGTAGCATCCAAAAAAATGGTATCATCTGCATCATCTTTAAGCATTGATTCCCAACTTTCATCTAAAACAAGTTCGACAGTTGCTTTATCATTTTTGATAAAAGCCGTTTCCACAACTTCTCTATCAGGAAACTTTGAGTCATCTGGATTTGCCCAATCGACAAACAATATATCCTGATCTCGTAGTTTCAGGGTTATTTTTTGATGATTGGCTATACCTTTTGTGTGAATTTGAAAATACACTGTATCGCCTAATTTAGCTTCTTTGATAATGGTACTACCTTCTTTATCAATTGTCCAATAACCCTCTATTAATTCGGGTTCTAATATATTGATAGTGCAAGATTTACTTTCACCTGTTTCGTTAATTGTTGCAGTAATTGTGTTCTTTCCCATGCTCTTAGTTTTGTTGGTCTATTACTTCGAGTTCTAATTGTTCCATGTCACTATGTATTGGGTAATCTTTTAAAGTGTCATTTTGTAAAATTAGACCGTTATATTTAAAATCGTGTGTTTTATCGTTTAAAGAGAATGTTATTGTTTTTCCGATTGTGTTTTTAGTTTCAATATTTAGCTTAATTCTATCTCCTGTTTTATAATTGTCTATTTCGTTATTTTCTAAATCTGTGATAAAATAACGAACAAATTCAGGAGAGTTATCTAAAACTGTAGGCTCAATAGCTTCATCACCAAACGTTTTTCGCCATTTCGCCGAATACACGCCTGCAGAATGCGTGTCTTCTACGCCGGCTGCGGTAATATACAGGGTTTCAGACATGGGTCGGTTATCGACAGCAGAAAAATTGGTCTTCCAGGTGACCAAATGCGCATCGTATAGTTTTATTCTGCGGGATCTGCCACCTTCAACTACGGGTTTAAGCTGTATTTCTATTTGTTTCGCCAGATAGTCAGCTACTGCCCACGTGCCAAGATCCAGTTTTTTATTGACCTCAACGGTTAGCGACAGTCCCAAAAACAAGGGTCTTTGAGAAGGTTTGCCGTTTTCACTCGCCCTTTGGTCAAAGCTTATATGATAATGTAAGATATTTACTTCGATATCGTCTATAATTAGTTTTGCTGTAAAGCTCATCGTTTTAGTTTAAATGATTAAAACTTAAAGATTCGATTGTTTTATGATTAAAAAGTATATCTTTTGGAATGATTTACATAGTTTTTTAATGCTTGTTGCCATGGATAAAGCCATAAAGACTTTAAAATATCATTACAATGCAAATATACAGTTATTATCTACATAAGCAAAAAGCTGTTTTTATGTAAATACATGGGCGCTAATCAACTACACAACTAAAAAATCAATAGTAGTTAAACTCAGCGTCTCAATACATCAGTACATTTTTTATCGATAAAAAACAAACCGTATCACATCAAGACTGATCATATTTGTTTTTCCAACGTTCAAACTTAAACGCCCAATAAAATGCCGAGGGAAAGCTTAAAGCCGTGATTACCACACCTATCAATGTCCATAACAACATCTGCACCGGCGTCATTGGAATAACCTCCATAAAGACGGTAAATGTATAGATACAATAAGGTAAGGTTAAAAAAGAGGTGATAATTACAGGAACATATTTTTTGTAGATCAGCCATTGTGCGATGTGTACGAAAAGGTGTAACGTGTAAACAGCAAAAGCCCCGAACCACCAATAGTAAGCATTGTACCATAGCGACAACACGGTGACCAAAGTGATTAAAATAAACTCGTGTAAGACAGCTACTGCAAAAGCCGATGTAGAGAGGTTAAAATAGTTTCTTTTGGCCAAAAAACCTTCAAACTTTGGGAAACGCCTTTTTAACTCTGCCCTATTACGCTTCAACCAGGGTTTAAACATGATGATTTCTTCAAAATCATGAATCATAAACACTACAGGTAACAATGCAATTAACAAATGTATTTTTTCCATGACAATAGACGTTATGTTCTGGACTTAAGGCTAATGTTAGTAACCGAATGGCTATGAGCCTGTAACATCAAACACAATAACTTAAGCCTCTCTTATTTACGATTCAGCTTATCTACAAAATCACTGAGGACAAAGGTATGGTTACCTTTAGACGAAATTTTAGTGATGGTCTCCATAAACTGGATAAACCTGATATTGTCATCGTCTTTCATCAAATCTGAAGCATTTTTTAAGGCTCTTGCCGTTGCCACAGCCGAACGGGCGTTTTCCAGATCCGCTTGTGCCCGTATTTTGGCTTCGAGTTTTTTGGCAAACAGATTTTGAATAGACTTGGGAAACGTTACATCTTTTAACAATTCATTACTGATTTCGATGCCGTATGCTGCCAATTCAGCTTTCAGTTTTTCCGGAACTTTATTGAGCAATTCCCCTTTTTTCTCGTTTAATTCTTCACTTGAAATTTTTGCAATCTCTTCTCTGATGTATATCTGACTGTAATTATGAACAATGATTTCTGCCTGATTGATGGGGTCAAAGTGCGGCTGAAGTATGTCAAATCTTTCCACAAATTTATCAGGATTAGAGATTGAATATTCCACCACAAAAGAAAACCTGAGCGCAATATTATCTTTGGTCAGTACTTCCTGATTGTAAATATTGGCCAAACTTGTTGTCGTAGGAATGGCAACCAATTGGTAATACTTTTTCCGGTCTGACAATTCATAAATACCGGGTTCAAGTGTTTTTTCGAGTTTATTTTTCTTATAGAGGTAGCCTGTATTATTTGGCTTTACCGAAAATCGTCGTTTAAATAGCATAATTCAAATGTTTTAAAAAAGGAAAAAGCACAGAAAATTGGGGGAATTGAATTGAGGAATCGGTAAACCGTTTCCGGTATCCTTCAATTCGCAGACCGCCTTTCCGTTTACACTCGTCGTGCTGCCTTTTCCTGTAAATTAGAGGATTAACTGTCCATTGCAACCAAAATGCAAAATGGGATTCGAACCCTGAGCTTGAACCCGCAATAGTACCATTCCATTTTTTCAAGCTCGATTTGAATGGTTGGCGGTTATCTTTATGTCTTATATATCGTGTCAAAAATCTATATTTTATGCAAATCCTCAATGTCTTTTCCAATAAGTATGCCAACGCCAAAACGGCCACTAATCGGGGATTGCAGAATCACAAAATTAGATAAAATTAAGAACTAATCAAACACAGATTCCGGACATTGCAAAGCACTAGGTACGACTTAGCTGTTGAAAGAAGAAAATAATTATTTTTTGAATTTTATTTTAGGGATCAGAAAAGGTACATTTTCTTTATATCTGATATAATCCTCACCAAATCTACGTTCCAATTCTTTTTCCTCAACAAACTTATGGTAACAGCTTCCGATGACCAATGCTAAAAAAAGACACACCAATCCGACTGTATAAGAAACCGTAATAGTTCCTAATCCAAAGTAATAAAAAAGTGCTCCGAATTCTATGGGATTTCTCATCAATTTGTATGGTCCTGCCACCACTAATTTCTGCGTAGGCGCAACAGGAGCAGGTGTGCCTTTGCCTATTTTTAATTGTGTATATGTTGACCATAAAAGAAAAAACAATCCAATGGCAATACTCACAACAGCGATAGAAACCTTTATGGTTTTTGATCCATTAATCGAAAAATACTGATCTACAAAGCTACCAATCCAAATCAGAAGTGAAGGAATAATCACCAAAAACACAAACGCCCCTACGGCCAGAGACACAAACTTATAAAGTGTCGAATTTTTCCTGTGATGAAATTTTAAAATAAACCGTATAAACTTTTCTCTCATATCTAATATATTCAGAATTACACCATACATCTAATACGCGCCTCGTCCAATATGAACATTCAGCAATTATTCTATGCTGATTGCAATAGTTTAACAGACTTTTCTCAAATACCAGTAACCGGACTTAGATTCCGGTATATAACTGTTTTAAAAACTACAAGATCGAGAAGGCTATCGGTTTAAAAGTACAATTTTTTGCGCAAAACATTACTTCTTATGTTTTCGGATGATGACTTTTTGCAAGGTTATAGGCTTTGGCAATCTTTTTTCTTACCACAATATTAAGTCCCAGATTAACCAATAATAAAATCAATAACAAACTTAAATTCCCCTGCACAACACTGATAGTTTCCTTATTAATAAGCTTATTGATATAAATTGATAAATAAGACCAAGCAGTCACTATAAAGAAATAAAGAAAAACAATTAACACTATATGATTCGTTTTATAGTTAATGACTCCTAATTGCACACTCATTATAAAAAGTAATAGAAGAGGTATTGGGGTGAAAAACATTTGCCAAATCAATTGATTTCCCTTTTTCAATTGATTTTTAAAATATTTGACATCACTTTTTGTGTTCAATATTTTTCCTCTCAAAAATATTGCGGGATACTCCTGACCATTCCACTGATGACAAGACCAATCCTGTTATGAAACATTTCGCTTATGTTTTTTTATTTTTTTGATGGCCCAGTCATAATGGCTTGAAGTTGCCGATATACAATAACTCCCGACGCTTGTGGTTCCCGTCCACGGAAAATATTTGTTGGTAAACAAAGCCTCATTTGTAAAA
>PDQD01000060.1 GCA_002747695.1 Flavobacteriia bacterium | reverse complement strand
GCCGCATAAGTTTCGTTTACGGCAAATATCGCATCAGGTAAAGGTTGTACGACAAAAAGTTTTGAAATCTGCATTTCAATATCTTGTTTTTCATCGACTTTGATATGCCGGTGCGGATAATAAGTCAATCCGGAATCCTGCAACGCTTTTTTAAAGCCCTTTTCTCTTTCCAGTCCTACAGTGATATGATCGGGCGTAGAAATCAATGCAGGACGTTGCCTGCCTTTGTCAATCAATGTTTTAGTAGCCTTATACCCTCCTTCTTCATCATCTATGACAACTTTATCTACATTGAGTCCGGGAGGTACTCTGTCAAAAAACACCAATGGAAAATCCTCCTCCAGCAAGTGTTCAAAATGCTTGTAGTCGCCTTTTTCCATAGTCTCTTTGGCTAATGAAATCAACAAACCATCCACACTTCCATTAGTCAACATTTCAATCGTTTGGATTTCTTTTTCATACCGGTCTTTTGACAAACAAATCATCAGGTTATAGTCCTGCTGATTGGCGACGTATTCTATCCCACTGATCACACGCGTAAAGAAATGGTGCGTGATTTGGGGAATGATAACACCCAGAACCATAGTCTTTTGATTCCTCAAACTCAACGCCAGGCTATTGGGTTTATAACGGTACTGCTTAGCAAAGGCTTGAATCTTCTGCCGCGTCTTTTCTCCAATCTCATGACTATCCTTCAAAGCTTTAGAAACAGTGGAAGGCGAAACACCCAATTCAGCTGCAATGGTTTTAATATTGATTTTTTTTGGCATAGATGAAATGCTAATTGTTTTAAAATTAAACGTATAAAAATACAAAAACTTATTAACACTCAAACGTTTTCGTCAGAAAAACTGAATTTTATCATCTTTTGACTTGGCTTAATTCTCTTACTTTGAACAAGTGTTTTGCAAACCTTAATGATAAGGTAACCAAAAATTAAAGTGACTAAAGGAAAAGGAATTCTAAGCATTTCATTGATTTGAAATGTCTATGTTTAATTTTTATTAATAACAAATAATCTTTCCGATGAACAAATTTAAGATATTTATTGCCGGTATGCTTTTTATACTACCTGCAATGTTATTTGCTCAAATGAAGGTTAGCGGTGTTGTCACAGAAACAGCTACCGGCGAACCTTTACCCGGAGTAAACATCCAAATAGTGGGAACAGACAAAGGAACCACCACAGATTTTGATGGTAACTACGTTTTAGACAATGTCTCTCAAGGCGACGTTTTAGAATTTACTTATGTAGGCTTTAAAACATTTCAGGCCAAAGTCACCTCTGCCGTCCTCAATGTAGGCATGGAAGAAGATGCCCAAGCCCTTGAAGAAGTGGTCGTTATAGGTTACGGAACTGCCAAAAAAGAAGATCTTACCGGTGTAGCCGAAATGGTTAGTGCCAAAGACTTTGAACAGGGTGCCATTGTTTCCACGCAAAACCTGATTACCGGTAAAATTGCCGGAGTTAGTGTTACTTCCGGTAGTGGGGCACCCGGCGACGGCTCTTCTATTAAAATCAGGGGATTGAGTTCCTTATCACTTACCAATGACCCACTCTATGTCATTGATGGGGTTCCTTTGGACAATTCAGGTGTTGGTGGCTCAAGAAATATATTGGATATCATCAACCCCAATGATATTGAAAACCTTGTAGTATTAAAAGACGCTTCAGCTACGGCAATTTACGGATCAAGAGCTGCCAACGGGGTAGTCATGATTACGACTAAAAAAGGTAAAGACAGAGCTTTTTCATTTAATCTGAACACCAAAGGATCTTTTTACCACGTCATCGAGCAAATTGATATGATGGATGCCTCCACTTTCCGCAATGTGGTACAAGAGATAGGTTCCGAAGAAGCCATTGAACGTCTGGGTGATGCCAACACCAACTGGCAAAAAGAAATTTTTAACAATGCTTCCGGTTTTGACACAGATTTCAGTGCCCTGGGAAGTTTTAAAGGTATACCCATACGTTTATCTGTAGGATATAACAATCAAGATGGTATTTTAGAAACTGATACATTCGAAAGAACAACTGCTTCTCTTAACGTGTCACCGGCGTTTATGGATGATCATTTAAAATTTGAAGTTAACGCCAGAGGGACAACCATAGACAACCGTTTTGCAGACCGTGGCGCTATAGGTAGTGCCGCAAGATTTGACCCGACACAACCTGTCTATGATGATAATGGCGATTTCTTTACCTGGATTGACCCCAATACCAACGCCCAATACAATCTGGCACCGACTAACCCTGTAGCTTTACTGCAATTAAAAAATGACATTTCTGACGTTAAACGTTTTATTGGAAATGTGAAAATGGATTATAAATTTCATTACCTACCAGATCTAACAGCTACAATTAATGTAGGTCTAGATAAATCACATAGCGATGGTTCAAAAACAGTTTCAGAAAATATGCCTTCTTCTGAAACGAATTGGAATGGATCATTTAATAAATACACTAACAAACGTACCAACAAATTGTTTGATTCGTACTTAACCTACACTAAGGACTTGAACAAAAACAATATTGTATTTACTGGTGGTTATTCATACCAATCCTTCGATATTGACAATTATGATTATGACAGCGAGAAAGAAGAGGTGGGTAATGATCCTGAAACATATGATTTACAAAAATCAGTTCTGTTGTCTTATTTCGGACGTTTAAAATACGGGTTTGACAACCGATTTTTACTGACTGCAACCCTAAGGGCTGATGCCTCTTCTAAACTCAACCCTAATGACCGTTGGGGCTTCTTCCCATCCGCAGCCTTAGCCTGGAATATTCATAATGAAAACTTTATGAAAGACACAAAATTCAATGAATTGAAGTTAAGAATTGGTTATGGTGAAGTAGGTAACGTCAATGGTTTAGAATCTTATAAATTTTTAACCAGATATAATGGTAGCACTTCTTCAGCCAACTACCAATTCGGGAATAACTTCTACCAAACCTACAGACCGGAGCCTATCAATAAAAACATCCGCTGGGAAGTAGGGCGTACATTAAACTTAGGTTTGGATTGGGCAGTATTTGACCGCAGATTATCAGGTGCAGTTAACCTATATAAAAAAGAAACCAAAGATCTGATCATCTTTGCTTTGGTCGATCCATTTACCAACTTTGGTAATCGCGTTGAAAAAAACATTGGGGATATGGTCAATAAAGGTATTGAATTTGATTTCACCGGAATTCCTGTACAGAATGATGATTTCAAATGGACTATTACCTACAATATGGCTTACAATGACAATGAAATCTCCAGAATGCCTTTTGACCAACCCGTAGGTGGTATCGAAGGTGGTGTAGGTAACAATATCCAAAGCCATACCGTAGGTCATTCGCCGTTTAGTTTCTTGGTTTATGAACAAGTCTATGACAACGAAGGTAGACCCATAGAAGGTGTGTATGTAGATAGAAATAACGATGGCGTGATCAACAATGATGATAAATATTTTTATAAAGATCCTATCGCGGATGTTCAAATGGGATTAAGCACTCAGTTTAAATATAAAAACCTTGATTTATCCGTAAGCGCCCGCTCCAATATTGGCAACTATATGTATGATAATGTGGCTTCCAGTAAAGCTATCCCTTCAAACATCAACTCCTTGGATTTTTTAACCAATTTGCACAATGATTATTTTGAAACCGGTTTCCAATCCTTTAGTGAAACTAATTTATTAAGTGACCATTACATCACTGATGCGTCTTTTGTAAAGATTGACAACATTACTGTCGGTATAAGTTTCCCTGATTTTTATAAAGAAGCTGATGCACGAATCTTTGGAACCATCCAAAATGTAGCAACCTTTACCAAATACAAAGGTTTAGATCCCGAAATTTATTATCTAGATAATAATGATGTAAAAGCTGGAATAGACAACAATTTCTATCCAAGACCTAGAGTATTTACTATAGGATTAAACTTTGATTTTTAAGATAAAACGACTTATATATCATGAAAAATATTTTAAATAAACTATTAGTAGTACTTGTCATAGCACTCGTCTTTAGTGCTTGTCACAAGGATCTCGATCAATCACCCCTTAGCCCTAACAGTTTTACTGAAGAAAATGTATTTTCAAGTGATGTTGAAGCCAAAGGAGCGCTAGCAAAATTATATGCCAGTATGGCATTGACCGGTCAACAAGGTCCTGCCGGTCAAGCAGACATTGCAGACATTGACGAAGGTTTTTCTCAATTTTCACGTATGCTGTTTAATCTCAATGAATTGACTACAGATCATTCTGTTGTCGGTTGGGGAGACCCCGGTCTTCAAGACCTTCACGGATTGTATTGGGCAGCCGGTAACGACTTTTCTGATGCCATGTATTACAGATTGGCACAAGAAGTATCTTTCTGTAACTCATTTATCAGTAATGCTGCGGCATTGGATACTGAAACAGCTAAGGTCTTTATTGCTGAAGCCCGTTTTTTAAGAGCCTTTGCTTATTATAACCTGATAGATCTTTATGCCAATGTTCCATTGGTCACTGAAATTTCTACTGAGTTACCTCAACAGAGTAACAGAACGGATATGTTCAACTTTGTGGAATCAGAATTATTGGCCATACAAGACATTCTGGTAAGCTCCGGTGCTAACGAATACGGCCGGGTGGATCAAGTGGCTGCCTGGGCGCTTTTATCCCGTCTTTACCTCAATGCTCAAGTATGGATTGGTACAGACCGCTATGCTGATTGTGTCACTTATTCTGAAAAAGTCATCAATTCTACCTATAGCATCAACACCAATGACATCAATGGTAATGGAACAGCTTACGATGAATTATTCCTGGCAGACAACAATACCAATGGTGCGCAAAATGAATTTATATATGTCTTAAACTTTGACGGTATTCATTCTCAAACCTATGGAGGCACAACGTTCCTCGTCCACGCTTCTATAGGTGGTAGTATGAACCCCGCAGAATTTGGTGTAAACGGAGGCTGGGCAGGTCTTAGAGCAACCAGTAATCTGGTTGAAAAGTTTGCAATTGATTTAGATGCACTCAATGCCGGTTTAGGCACCTCTACTTCAGATTGGGGAATTGTAGGTAGTGCTACGCCTAACGGCTGGAATGGTCCGGATATGGAACTGTATGAAACAGGAACCAATGTATACGCACTATATGCCGAACTTACTGAAGGCGAAATTAAATTCAGATTAAACGAGGATTGGGGTAATAATTACGGCGACGACGGTGCTGACGGCACTTTAGAAGCAGGTGGTAGTAATATCGCTGTACCGGCTGCAGGAACTTATCTGGTCAATTTAAACCTCAATGATTTAACATATTCTATAACTCCTGCAGCAGGTGATTTACGTGGTATGTTCCACACAGATGGTCAATCACTTGAGATAGAAGATTTGGCTCAGTTTAATCAAGGTTATGCCGTTACTAAGTTTAAAAACATAGATTCTAACGGTCAACCGGGTAATGATGCTACCGGCAACTTTGTTGACACTGACCTGCCTGTGATAAGGTTAGCAGAAATATACCTCAATTATGCTGAGGCAGTCCTTAGAGGTGGCGGCGGTAGCGAATCAATCGCTTTAGCATTGGTTAATGAATTACGCACCAGAGCTTATGGTAATGAAGGTGGTAATATCGGTAGTGCTCAGTTGTCACTTGACTTTATCTTAGACGAACGTTCCAGAGAATTGTATTGGGAAGGTCAACGCAGAACAGATTTGGTCAGATACGGTTATTTTACCTCATCTGAGTATGTATGGCCCTGGAAAGGAAATATACAGGAAGGTATAGGCGTTCCGGATTTTAGAAATATATTCCCTATCCCCTCTAATGCTATTTCTGTGAACTCAAACCTCAATCAAAACGAAGGGTATTAAAAAATGTAGAACACAATATGTGATCAACTTTTTAATCACTAAAAATTTTAAAACAAATGAAAAATATAATTCTTAAATCACTCTTCTTTTTTGGCTTACTTGCCCTTGTGACAAGTTGTGAGGAAAAAGAAATAGTGGAACTCAACCCAAATGCCAAT
>PDQD01000059.1 GCA_002747695.1 Flavobacteriia bacterium | reverse complement strand
TTTATAGCTGCATTGTTGTAGTCCTTGAGTTTAAAATTAGTATAACCCAATTGGTATTCTACAGTGTTGTATTCATCGGTATTTAAAGCGCCGCTAAGCGATTTGAATTGGTTGAATAAAGTTTTTGCCGCTTTATAATTCTTCAACTGATAGTTGGATTCAGCTTTCCAGAAGGTTGCGCGGGCTTTGTAGGCGTCGTTGATGCCATTGGATAATGATTGGTCAAAATCATGAATTGCATCAGTATAATCTGCGTTTCCAAAATGCTTCAGTCCACTGAGAAAAGCCATTTTTTGGTAGGTTTCATTGGAAACATTTTGTCCCTGTTTTTCGAGATATTTCATCGCCTCTTTGTAGTCCTGAGCCTGGTCATAAGCGCTGATGATTTGGCGTTTGATACTTTCTTTTTCCGTAGTATTGGGATAGCGTTTCAGGTAGTCCCGGAGTACTTCTGCTACCGGTTGGTAAGGATTTCCAATATCGTAGCTCAATTTAGCATAATTGAGCGCAGCGTCTTCTTGTATTTGAGCGTTGAATGACATCTGTGAAGCATTTCTGAAAGCATTGAGCGCTTCGGTTTTTTTATCTAATTTTAAGTAACATTCAGCCAAATGATAGTACGCATTCTGGGCGACACTGTCTTTACCGTCTATGATTTTGTTGAATTGCTCGATTGCTTTGTTATAGTTCCCTTGTTTGTAATAGCAATAACCCAATTGGTAATAATCTGTATTGTTCCACCGGCCTTTTTTGCCTTTGTAAGCGGATAGATGGGGTATGGCCTTATCGTATTGTTTAAGGTTAAAATAACTCTCCCCGATGATTTTATTGATTTCTGAAAGCTCGTTTGCTTTGGCTTGGTTTAATAGAGGGGTCGCCTGATCAATAGCTTTTTGGAATTGACCGGATTTAAAGCTCATATCAGCGAGGTAATAAGAGGCTTCTTTGTTGTATTCTTTGTCTTCTAAAACATCTTCCAGATATTCTTCGGCTTCCTGATAATCGTCGTCTTTATAGGCAATAAAACCGTAGTAATATTTGGCTTTAGAACCAAATTCAGGCGTATGAAGTACTTGTTTGAAATATTCTTTGGACTTTTCTAATTGGTTGGTCTTAAACAGTGTATAGCCGTAGTTGAATAAAAACTCATTTTTTTTGTTCCAGGGTACTATTTTTTGGTCTGTATCTTTAAACCATGGTGCTGCTTTACCGTAGGCGCCTTTGTCGTAATAAAACTGAGCAGTTTCCAGAATAGCATCATTTCGTTTTAGAGCGTTGGGGTAGTTATCCACAAAATCTCTCATTTGCTCATCTGCATTGTATTCATTCAATCTCAGAGCGGCACAAGCTATATAGTACTGGCAATTGGCATACATCTCTGAGTGTTCTTCCAATTGAGGTTGGAGGTCTGTAAATGCTTTTTTCGATGCAGCAAATAAATCATCATGATATAATTGCTCCGCCTGTTCATATGCTTTCATTTTGTGGTTAAAATACATCGTTTCCTGAGCAGTAAACGTTATTGTAAACAGCAAGAGGGCTAAAAAGAGAACGGGTTTTAAGGAATAGGTCATAAAAAGCAGCTTTATTAATCTATATATAGTTTATCTGTCTATGGAAAAGACTTTATTGTCCAATTTCCAATAGGATTACATCATATAACGTAAAAATATCAATACATTGTATAATTGAATCGATAAAAAACATTCATCAAATGCTACTTGTCAGTGGTTCAGATATCAGGCAGGATTGATATTTTGCTTTTCAGGGGCGTATTTCGTTACGTATCTCATTAAAAAAATAGAATCTTTTGTGATTTTTGAATGAAAAAAAATATGTAGGTTTGTCCAAACTTAATAATCATGGCTAATAAAGTGCTTTTAATGGAAGATGTGGTGATCTATCAGGATCAAAAGGTGATATTGTCTGACGTCAATCTGGAATTAGAATCCGGTGGATTCTGCTATCTAATAGGTAAAACAGGTAGTGGTAAAAGTAGTTTGATGAAAACCCTTTATGCCGATATTCCGTTAAAAGAAGGCGAAGCCAGAATTGTGGATTTCAACCTTAGAAACCTGAAAGAAAAAGAGATTCCTTTCCTTAGACGTAAGATAGGTATTGTGTTTCAAGACTTTAAACTGTTGTTGGAAAAAAATGTGTTTGACAATTTGGCGTTTGTGTTGAGAGCCACCGGTTGGAAAGATAAAAAACGGATCAATGAACGGATTAATGAGGTTTTAAATATGGTTGGATTAACATCAAAACTATATGCCAAAACCTTTGAATTATCTGGTGGTGAACAGCAACGGCTGGCGATTGCACGGGCATTACTCAATGATCCGGAGCTTATTCTCGCCGATGAACCTACCGGTAACCTCGACCCGCGTACATCTTTGGAGATTATGTCGCTACTTGTTGATATCAATAAAAAAGGAACCGCAATTCTTATGGCAACCCACGATTATTCTATGATTATGAAGCATGATTTTCCTACCGTAAAATGCGAAAACGGTAAACTATTTGAAGTTGTAAGACAAAAAAGCCCCACAGTGTGATTTCAATTCTTATCCCCGTTTACAATATAGATGTCAATCCTTTGGTTGAAGCCATATATGAACAAATTATCCCTCTGGATATTCCCTATGAAATAATTGTTATTGATGATTGTTCGACAGAACATTTACCCGAGATTAAACGTTTTTATAGATCAAAAACTATAAAAGTGCTTAAGAGTGATGTCAATCTGGGGAGAAGTAGTGTCAGAAATTTATTGGTGGAAAATTCACATTATCCTTGGTTGATTTTTTTAGATGCTGACACGCTGCCTCAACACCACAATTTTATCAGCACTTATATCAAGTTGATAGAATCTCAACCTCCGGCCAGTGTTTATTTTGGTGGAATTGCTTATGATGCCAAAGATAAGAACCAACACAATAGCCTGAGATATACTTATGGTATTAACCGTGAAAGTAAACCCTTAGCAAAACGTCAAAAACCCCATCCGTATTCGTCTTTATTGATGTCTAATACCCTGATTAAAAAAGAAGTATTTGAAAAAGTAAAGTTCAATGATAAGATTACACTTTACGGGCATGAAGACGCTGTCTTTGCCTGGGATCTCTACAAGGCAGGTGTTGTCGTAGAACATATCGATAATCCGGCGTACCACAAAGGCATTGAACCCAATGATGTTTTTATCGCTAAGACCAAAGAAGCGCTGGAAAATCTTTTGGTACTGTACCGGAAAGGTGTTATTGATGTCAAAATCAACAAGCTACTCAGGTATTATGAGAGGGCTAATGCCTCTTATATGACAGGACTATTGGCCGGTTTTTACAAAAACAGACACCGGCAATGGGAGTCCTGGTTAAGCGTAGAAAATCCGTCACTTTATAGCTTTGATTTATACAGATTAAGTTATTTTTGTTACCTCAGTAAAAATTTAAAACAACTCAACCGGTGAATTTAAATCAGATTTCAAACCTCAAACATCTTGACTCAGGACAATTTTTTCTTTTGGCAGGACCTTGTGCCATAGAAGGTGAAAGTATGGCGTTGCGCATTGCAGAAACAATTGTAAAAATAACTGATGACTTAAAAATTCCTTATGTTTTTAAAGGCAGTTTTAAAAAGGCCAACCGTTCCAGATTGGACAGTTTTACGGGTATTGGAGATGAAAAAGCCTTAAAAATCCTAAGGAAAGTAGGGGAGACATTTCAAATTCCTACAGTCACCGATATACATAAAGAAACCGATGCTTCTATGGCTGCCGCTTATGTCGATGTCCTGCAAATCCCGGCATTTCTTGCCCGTCAGACAGATTTGCTGGTGGCTGCCGCTCAAACAGGGAAGACGGTAAACATCAAAAAAGGTCAGTTTATGAGTGCGGGTGCCATGCAATTTGCCGTGGATAAAGTCGTACAATCCGGTAATGACCAGGTCATGCTTACCGAACGCGGAACTATGTTTGGCTATCAAGATTTGGTGGTTGATTACAGGAGTATTCCAGCGATGCAGGCGTTTGCTACCACAGTTCTCGATATCACACATGCGTTGCAGCAACCCAATCAGCAATCCGGTGTCACAGGCGGACAACCGCATTTGATAGAAACAATAGCCCGTGCAGGTATAGCTGTAGGGGTGGACGGTTTGTTCCTGGAAACCCATTACGACCCGGCATCTGCCAAATCTGACGGTGCCAATATGTTAGATTTAAAATATTTAAAAGGTTTGTTGGAACGCTTGACACAAGTCCGCTCACTGGTCAATAGTTTTTAATGCTGTTTCAGCATGCCAATGTTTAAAAAGCTATTTTAAATAAGAACAATGTATAAATAACAATGTATAAATTTAAACCAATGAAAATCAGATTTTTAATTTTATTGACATTCGTTTTTATGAGCGTTACAGCTCAGGAAGTCATGACGCCTGAACAAATGATTGAGCTTAAAAAAATATCAGCCAAAGGTGTCTCTAAAGACGGCCAATATGTGATTTACAGTACTTCGCAATATAGTTTTGCGACCGATAAATCAACTAAAAAATTGTATAAAATTCCTATCAATGGCGGTACACCTGCAACTATTGAAAACGCTGATGAATATCTGAACAATGATAAAATTTCAGCTGACGGTAAATATTTATTGTACGATGAACCTGTAAAAATAGATAAGGTTTTCGGTAGTGATTACTACACTGATGTCCCTGAATCTAATGTTTATGTATATGATGATTTGAATTACAGGCATTGGGATACATGGGAAGACGGACGTTTTGACCATGTCATGATTAAAGATTTGACCAATCCGGAAAACACACCGGTAGATGTTCTCAAGGGTAAACCTTATGAATGTCCGACTAAACCTTTTGGCGGTCCTGAGGATTATGTGTGGAATACAGATGGGACAGAGGTGTTGTATGTTGCTAAAAAACTGACAGGAACTACTTATGCTCTTTCTACCAATACAGATATTTATGCCTATAATATAAAAACCGGTGATACCCGAAACCTGACTGATGACAATGAGGGTTATGATACCCATCCTGCTTGTTCAGCACAAGGGCAGTTTGCCTGGTTACAGATGAAACGCAACGGCTATGAAGCTGATAAAAATGATATTATCGTCCTCATGGATGGTAAACCGGTAAACCTGACAGCCGGCTGGGATGGTACAGTGAACGGTTTTAAATGGTCTGCATCAGGTGAGGATATCTATTTTACAGCACCGGTAAGAGGTACACACCAATTGTTTAAGCTCAGCGTTCCCAAAAATGCACGCCGGATTAAACAACCTGTTCAATTGACCAAAGGGCAGTTTGATATTACCGGTATTATAGGGCAATCCGGTGACAAAATGGTTGTAGGGCGAATGGATATGAATCACCCTACAGAACTCTATGTGGTTGATTTGAAAGATGGTAAAATGCGTCAGTTGACCCATGAAAATGATGAGGTTTACAACCGGATGACCTTGGGTAAAATCGAAAAACGTATGGTTACCACCACCGATGGGAAAGAAATGTTGACATGGGTTATTTTCCCGCCAAATTTTGATCCCAATAAAAAATACCCTACACTTCTATATTGTCAGGGAGGACCGCAGAGTATGGTTAGCCAATTCTTTTCTTACCGTTGGAATTTCCAGCAAATGGCAGCTCACGGATATATAGTGGTCGCACCTAACCGCAGGGGATTACCAGGTTTTGGCGTTGAATGGAATGAGCAAATTTCCAAAGACTACGGCGGACAGAATATCAAAGACTATCTATCGGCTATTGATGAGGTTGCCAAAGAACCTTATGTGGATAATGAGCGTTTGGGTTGTATAGGTGCCAGTTATGGCGGTTATTCTGTATTCTTCCTCGCCGGTAACCACGAGGGGAGATTTAAAAGTTTTATCGCTCATGACGGTATTTTCAATGAAAGAAGTATGTATGGCACTACAGAAGAAGTATTCTTTACCGATTGGGATCTGGGAGGTCCGTATTGGGACAAAGATAATGTCGCAGCTCAAAAAGCCTTTAATGAATTTAATCCTATAAATTATGTCCATCAATGGGATACACCTATAATGATTATTCAGGGTGGTAGAGACTACCGCGTCCCGATAGGGCAGGCATTGGAAGCCTTCCAGGCAGCAAAATTACGGGGTTTAAAAAGCCGTTTGTTGTATTT
>PDQD01000058.1 GCA_002747695.1 Flavobacteriia bacterium | reverse complement strand
CCCCAGTTAAGACATATACCACCCAAATTTTCACGTTCTACAATACCTACTTTCATACCGAGCTGTGACGCTCTTATCGCTGCTACATATCCGCCCGGTCCACTACCGAGTACTAATAAATCGTATACCATTGTTTTAATGTTTAATTTTTTGACCGTCCAAAGGTAGTCATATATTTTATAATTTTGTCCATATTTATGGTCTGCCGTAAAATTTGATCAGCCGGAATATCCTTAGCAGAATGCTCTTACCCTGTAAGGCTAATGAAGATACTCATCAAAGCCAATGACCATAGGATGTTTTAATATTTTTCAATAAACCCAAGGATCACTCAATCAATAAAGCATGTTATTACCTCTTAAACCTGTCATCAACCAAAGCATCACCTATCAAACACCCGACAAACAGATAATTGAATTGACCATCAAACGGGAAGATTTATTACACCAGCATATTTCCGGTAATAAATACCGAAAACTACGCTATAATCTGCAAGAAGCCAAAGAACAGAAACACACTAAAATCATCACTTTTGGCGGAGCATTTTCCAATCATATCGCCGCTACCGCTGCTGCAGCTCATGAGTTCGGATTTGAAAGTACAGGGGTCATCAGGGGTCAGGAATTAGCCGGACAACCGGAAGTGGTCTTACAAAATCCCACACTGAGATTTGCCATTGCCCATGGTATGCGACTCAAGTTTGTATCCCGTGAATCCTACAGACAAAAACACACTGAAGCCTTTATCAATGACCTATTAAAAGACAATGGCCCAGCCTATATCGTTCCCGAAGGTGGAACAAACACTTTAGCTGTCAAAGGCTGTGAAGAAATCCTCACAGATAAGGATAAAGAATTTGACACCATTTGCTGCGCCGTTGGCACCGGAGGAACTATTTCCGGAATAATCAACGCCACCTCTGATCATCAAAAAGTCATGGGTTTTCAGGCATTAAAAGGTGGGTTTTTAAAAGATGTTATCAATAGTTACACAATTAAACACAAGCATTGGTCGTTAAATGATCAATACACTTTTGGCGGATTTGCCAAAGTCAGTCCTGAACTCATAAGATTTATCAATGATTTCAAACAACAGACGGGTGTTGCCCTGGATCCTATATACACAGGAAAAATGATGTTTGGCATTGTGGACTTGTATAAAAAAGGTGTATTTAACACAGAAAATCGTATTTTAGCCATACACACCGGTGGCTTACAAGGTATAGAAGGCATGAACCAACGCTTAAAATCTAAAAATAAAACACTAATCATATGATGCGAGTATTAAAAACTATTGGCTACAGTCTGTTTTTGATTATTTTATCCACGCAATTGATTGCTTGCGGTAGCAGTAAAAACACAACCAAAGACAGAAAGATTGACAGAAGAACTTCTCACAAGACCAAACACAAAACCGTCAAAGACACTAAAAAGAAAGAGGTCAAAACAGTGGAAAGCAGTCAACCTGAGGTACAATATAACTATAATACTACGACAGATGATTATATCAACAGGTTTTCTCAAATTGCCATGACCAAAATGCGTAAGCATAAAATCCCCGCCAGTATCACACTTGCTCAGGGTATTTTGGAATCCAACAGTGGCAACAGCACACTTACCGTAGGATACAACAATCATTTTGGCATCAAATGCCACCAGAACTGGTATGGCGACCGCACCTACTATGACGATGACGAAGAAAACGAATGTTTCAGAGCCTATCAAAATCCTGAAGAATCGTATGAAGATCATGCACTGTTTTTGACACAGCGTAAACGGTATGCCAAATTATTCACCTATGACATCACAGATTATAAAAGCTGGGCGCGCGGCCTTAAATCTGCCGGTTATGCCACAGACCGGCAATATGCCAACAAATTAATTTCACTCATCGAGCGTTATAAATTATACGAATACGACCAAAAAGTCATGACATCAGAACCTCTTGACCCAAGAGAAGAAATTGGCGAAGTTATCCAAACGGCTGCGCCATCACGCCCGGAAAACGGTTCCCCCGTTAACCCTGATGATCCATCCTCCTATCACATTGTCAAACAAGGAGAAACACTGGAAGATGTCGCTCAACAATACAAGATGACTGTTGAATACCTGAAATCTATCAATGGTATGTACGATGACACCATCTATCCACACCAACGATTGACATTAGTCGAACAGCCCAAAACTTTTAGCGAAGTTGTTCGTTATACGGAATTAACCCAGGAAGAGCCCAAGACTACCGAACAAACAACGACAAGTACGCAACCTGTAACTCCAAACACGAACCAAACCCTGCCAACTCAACACACCGGTAGTATTCCGGATTATCACACTGTAAAACAGGGTGAGGATTTGAATAATATCGCTGCAAAATACGGCTTAAATCCGGCACTTATCAAACAATACAACGGTATGCTGGATGATAAGGTTTTCCCTCATATGGTGCTTAAACTTGTAGAACACCCATCCCAAACGATCAGTACGGAACAGTACACTGTAACCCATACAGAAACTCAACCGACAACTAAAACTGTTGCAGTAACACCAACGGTTCAAAAAACAACAAACGTCACCAACACTTATCATAGCGTCAAACAAGGGGAAACGCTCTACAGAATTGCTCTAACTTATGGTATTTCTGTAGCAACACTTAAACGGTTAAACCAATTGGAAGACAATAACATTCAGGTGGGACAACAACTCATCGTCTCAGAATCTGCCCCACAGCAAGTCTCAGAAACCATCCAACAACAAACCTCTGAAACACCTGTCATTCACACCGTAAGTCAAGGCGACACACTCTACAGTATTTCCAAACAATACAACACAAGTGTGGCCACTATCAAAACACTTAACAACCTAACAGGCAATACTATATCCATAGGCCAACAACTAAAAATCAAGTAATTTTAGAAGAACAAATCCCAGTATTTAACGGTCTTCATAATAAACAAGACTAAAAACCATACCGAAACAGCAAATTTTAAGAACGTTGAACTTAAAAAGCCCATAAACGAACCAAATGCGGCTTTTAAGGCTCTTTTGTTGTCGTTGGAATCATAAAACATTTCTCCCACATATGCCCCTACAAAAGCGCCTATGATGAAACCCAAAGGGATTGGTACGACAAGTCCGATAAGTAAACCTATGGTCGTACCCCACATACCGTATTTTGTCCCCCCAAACTTTTTAGTCCCAATCGCCGGAATGATATAATCCATCAAGGTCACCACAATTGCTATAAAAAGTGTAATACCTAAAAACCTGTAGTCTAACTGAACCGGCTTTGTTAGATAAATCAATAATAAACCCACCCAACTCAATGGTGGTCCCGGTAAAACCGGTAAAAATGAACCGACTATTCCGATAAGCATCAGAATAAATCCCATAATAAGTAATGCAATATCCATATTATATTTTTAGTGTTTGGTTTTCAAAAATAAAATTAAAATTCTATTAATTATACGCTAACAATACGTTTTTGTTACACATAATACTAAAAAGAAAGTTATATTTGCCTGTAATGACAGGTCTGCATGAAGCATACAGTACGCTGTCATGGTCAAAAGCAAACATAGACAACTGAAAACCAAACGTTTTAGCGTTTTAAAACAAAACCTAAAACAACCTAAATAAAAACCTCAATTATGACACATCTTAAAATAGGCGATCAAGCCCCTCACTTTGAAACACCGGATCAGGACGGTAACCTCATTAAACTGACAGATTTCACCGGACACAAACTGGTCTTATTCTTTTACCCTAAGGCCTCAACGCCGGGATGTACCGCAGAAGCCAAAAACTTAAGGGATAACCTTGAGGAGCTCAACACTAAAGGCTTTAAAATTGTTGGCGTGAGCGCCGACTCACAAAAAAGGCAAAAGAATTTCTGTGAGAAAAACGACTTGCCTTATCCACTACTTGCCGATGTTGATAAAGACGTTATCAGTGCCTATGGTGTATGGGGACCAAAAAAATTTATGGGACGTGAATACGACGGCATTCACCGTACAACATTTATCATCAATGAAGAAGGTTTAATCGAACACATTATAGAAAAAGTTAAGACTAAAGAACACGCTTTTCAAATTTTAAATTTTTAACCCCATGCGTGTAACCGTCAACAGAAAAGCTCATTTTAATGCCGCTCACCGCCTCTATAACTGTGAGTGGTCTGATGAACGCAATGATGAGATGTTTGGCAAATGCGCCAATCCTCACTACCATGGGCATAACTACGAATTGATTGTCTCGGTGACAGGCGCTATCAATCCGGAAACCGGCTATGTGATGGACATGAAGTTTTTAAAAGAGCTGATCGAACGGGAAGTAGAAGAGCAATTTGACCATAAAAACCTCAATGAACAGGTACCCGAATTCAAATCACTCAATCCTACTGCAGAAAATATTGCGGTTGTCATCTGGCAAAAGTTGAGACCTCATATCAAGTCATCACTTGATTTAAAGATTACACTTTATGAGACTCCCCGTAATTTTGTCTCTTATGACGGGAATTAAATATTTAAAACTATAATGTTTCATACTTTTCCAATGTTTACACATTTCATATCAAATTAAGAATCTGTGTTTTCACTCAAACGTTTTTTAAAAGACAGCATTATTTACGGCATTGCGGCCGTGTTACCCCGGGTAATCAATTTTCTGATGGTACGTGTTCACACCGATGCTCTACCGGCAGAAACCTATGCGGAAAATACTGATTTCTACATCTGGGCAGCTTTATTCTCCATTGTTCTGACGTTAGGGTTTGAAACGACCTTTTTCCGCTATTACAAAGAGAAAGAACTGCGCAATGATTTAGTCGGCACGTCCATGTTTACACTTATAGGCTGGGTAGGCTTATTTATTATCGGCTTTGTACTGTTCTTCCCATGGATACAAAACAATCTCGGTTTTGGAGCACACCCCTTACGGCTTAAAGTTTTTATAGGCATCATGGCATTAGACACTTTAGCCTTAGTGCCGTTTGCTTATTTACGCGCCTCGGGAAGACCTGTTAAATACACGACAATCAAACTCATTAACGTAGGAATTATTGTCCTGATACAACTCATAGCATTACGCTGGATTCCACAGGCGATGGAACATGGTAAACACTTACCCGAAGTAATTACCCACACGTTTACAAGCTTACCAAAGGTAGATTATATCTTTGTATCCAACCTGCTCAGTTCAGCAGTCAGTTTACTGTTAGTACTACCCTTTTTATTCCGTTTTAAATGGCAATGGAACACTGCTTTATGGCGTAAAATGCTTCGTTATTCCTACCCTATCGTTATTGCCGGTTTGGCCTACGCCATCAACGAAAATCTCGACAAATGGCTCATTGGCTCACTGATTGATAAAGAAACAGAAGGTTTGTACGCTGCCGCCTATAAACTAGCTATATTTATGAACCTCTACATCATGGCTTTCCGACTGGGTGCCGAACCGCTGTTTTTTAATATATCCAATGATAAAAACGCCCCAAAGAACTATGCCCGAATTATGACTTATTTTGTAATGGTAGGCAGTTTAGCACTAGTGGGCATTGCGTTGTTTATGGATATTTTTAAACACTTTGTCAATCCGACATATTGGGAAGCTCTGGCTATTGTGCCTGTGGTGCTGTTAGCCAATTTATTTTTGGGTATGTACCACAACCTTAGCATCTGGTACAAACTTATTGACAAAACCAAATTTGGCATGTATTTCTCTATCGTCGGTGCGGTTCTGACCATTGCCGTCAATGTGATTTTTTTACCAAAATACGGTTATATGGTAGCCGCTTATGCTACGCTCATCGCTTATGGCACGATGATGACCCTCTCCTATCTTGTAGGTAAAACCCGCTACCCTATTCCCTATGATTTAAAACAAATAGCCTTGTTTATTGTCGTGAGTGTCAGCATTTCTTATGTCGCCTTTTACAAGGTAAAACCCAACTTATATACATCAGGGTTGATATTTCTGCTTTATATGATTTTTATAGGATTTTACGGCTACCGGCTATGGCAAAAAGAAAAATCTTAGGATAATTACTGAGAATAATCAACCTCTAAGTCTTTACTAGTAAAAGACTATTCCGGTTTTAGATGGCGTAAATCCTGATACCTGCATTTTCGGGTTCTGTAACATTCTATAAAACAACTGTTTATTTTTACAAATATTCAATCTATCTATCAATTAAAACTTCTGTTGTTCCAATACCTGTGGTCATAAACACACTTTCAAACAAGTGTTCGTTTGTTTTAAAGAAATGTTTTATTTTATC
>PDQD01000057.1 GCA_002747695.1 Flavobacteriia bacterium | reverse complement strand
AACATCAAAAAAATGTTACTCATCAAAGAATTATTAGAGGAGGGTTATACCCTTGATGCTTCTGCCAAAAAAGTAAACAAGCGCATAGAATTAATTGAAAACATGCTGAATAAGTTTAAAAACATTAGAGAATAAGAATAATCTTACACAAAATAAACATGTAAGGTTCTGTTATTCATGGTTTTAACTATGATTTCAGATGGTTTTAAGAATTTATATGTTTAAATAAAAATTAACAAAGTTTAAAATTTAAGTTAAGATGACAGACTTTTTTTGCTTTTACTTCGTTTATATATTGTAACGGCCTGCAAATGACAAGACTAATCCAATGTCAACGGCAGAAGAACTCCCACCAATTGCAACAATAATTTAGGAAGTCAAAAAATTACATTATAGAACAAAATACCTTGCTTATAACCATAAGCATTGTAATTGGCAACCATGTATAACTTAAATTTTTTTATCATGAAAACACTTAAATTTATTCTATTAATCGGATTATTTTCTCTAAGCGCCACTTTATTTTCTCAAAGCTTTTTAGGAAAATACACACAAGTTTCTATCATTGCACCTGATGAGTACCGGGATAGTGCATTTGAAGTAGTCATTGATCAAGACCTTGAGGCTGAAAAGAAAATTTGGGTTAAAAATCTAATTCCCAATCAAACTTTTTATGCCGTTAAGTATGTTGCTGAAGATGAAACAGCTGCTGTATACACTGTTCCTCCTCAATTGGTAGGCGATTACCAAATAAAATTAGGATGTGTTATTTTTGAAACAGATGATGAACAAGAAACCTCTGTAGTAATCAACCTCAACAATGAGGCTATGTGTAAAGGAATTTCACAAAAGGATTTTCAAACAGATATACAAGTAGGTGATAACAAGGTGAAAGTAGGAGATGTGGAAGTGGACGGTAACGGAAATGTAAAAGCAGGAGAAGATGTTGAAGTTGACTCAGAAAAAGGCGTTAATGTCAACACGAAGGTATTGATGTCCGGCATCCAGTATGTTGGTCAAAAATTATAATAATTTACTTCTGAAAATTATAATTTTGTAAACCTTTTTAGGGGTGTTCCCCAAATGTCACTTTTTGTCAATAGTTCTGATTTTTTAGACACTAAAAACGCTCTAAAACATCAGTAGCTTAAAAGAAGCTATGGTCTAAAGTATTCTTTTCAAAGGGACATTTGGGAGACACCCTGCTTTAATTTTTTGATACTATAAAAAAAACAGCTTTGGAACAAAAGAATTATTTAATACAACTATGGCAAAGCATAAATACTTTGGCACAATCAAGGAAGACTGGGCCGGATTTTCAGCAGAAATAACATTTAACCTTTTTAGAGATTCAAACGTTAGTATTTTCCTTGGAGAAGAATGTGATGAAGACGGAGAAGACATTGACACACCGCCTAATCATGAGGATTTGAATGACTATGCACAAACATATTCAGAATTTTTACTTAATTTTAATCATGTTTTGGAGCGTATCAAAGAAGACGCTTTTAAGAGGTATCTGAACCTGTATGCGCATTATTACGAAGATGAACATAAGTCAGGCCAAAAACCACTGAATATCGACACGAAAGACAAACATTTTGAAACCATTACAGCCATTAAATATTTGAGAATTCTCAAAAACGGATGTGTCAGAATACCTATGACCTATACACTAGACCAAGAACACGGACTGGAAGTACTGATAAAAAATTCTGAAATTATTGATATTGGCGGTATTGCTGAAACATGAGAAACAACCTATAACCCTAACAAACTAAAATAAACAACACTCTATGCCAACAGCACAAGAACTCGTACAGAAGTGGGATCTTTTTCTTGCAAAAATAGAAACCCGTTTTGCTGAAACCTTACAACAAGCAGAGGACGCAAGTGTAGAACTTCTGCAAGACAGTGATTACGATTATAACAAAACAATGCAAGCCTTTACCGGCATGAAAAGGCAAATAGAGGATTTAATTCAGAAAATAGACCTTACCTGGGATGAAAAAGTACGCCCGAGAATGGAAGATGCTTTTGAAAGTACCGAATGGGTCAACGAAAGTATCAAAGGCGGTAATCTATCGTCAGTATTATGGGATAAATTACGGGAATTTGAGGTTGTTTTAGAGGGAAAACTATCGCAAATGTATTACGAACATGTGATTACAATTGTCGATAAGGATTTCCGCTGTTCTCAATGTAATGCTCAATTAGAGATTGTTAAAAATCTTTTCAGGTCACAGTACGTCACTTGCTCGTATTGTGATACGGTCAATACTTTTAAACCGGAAACTAAATACACCCATATTGGCTGGGGAATTGTTGACAATATTGTCAATCTGAAATTTTTAGAAGAAAAAAAGGCGTTGCACAAGGATCTTGACCAACTCAAAGAATTGGTACAATCTAAAAAAGCGACACCCCAGGATTGGGAAAATTATAAAACAGCTTATACCAACTTTTGGGAAATGTATTTTAAGGAACGTATCAAATACAATTCCGAATTAAAAGACCGCTTTGCTGAGGATATGCAAAGAAAAACCGATGAACTCAATGAATTTAAACAACAAACCACTTTTTAGCTTATGAAATACCGTATAAGCATTTTATGGCTGCTGTTCAGTCTTTGTTTGTCGGCTCAGGACACGCAAAAATTCGTTGCTTTTGGCAGTAACCCCACCCAAGGTCATAAAAAAATCATCGAAGACATCGCAAAAGCCACAACTTTTGATGAGACATATACCGCTACGCAAAAACTCCTGGATTATCACAAAATGGTGGGTAATACCGATTCGGTAATTGTGTATGGCAAAGCCTTGTACCGTCAATTAAACAATCACCCCAATCACAAACGTTTTGCAGAAACGGCCAATTATATCGCCGAAGCCAACATCAACAAAGGCTTGTTTGACGATGCCCTTCAATGGTATTTAAAAGGGGTTGACCATGCCAACAAACAAACCGACAAGAATTATTATTACGCCAATAATATAGGGGTGGCACTGTCCAAATACATCAAAGGAAAAAACGAAGAAAGCAAAGAGATTATACAGGAATGTATCCATAAAACAACTGACCTAAAGATCAAAAACAAAGCTTATTTTTATTACGGGCATATTTTGTTTTCCGAAAATAATACTAAGGAAGCCCAAAAATATTTGAATAAAGCCTTAGCCTATTACACCAAAACCAAAGCAAGGAAAGATGCTCTGAAAACAGAACTTATACTGGCCAGAATTTTAGAGCATAACCGTCAGGAGCAAGAAGCCTTAACATCCTATCTGACTATTTACAACACGGCCTTTCAAAACAATTTTTTTGATTTATACGTTACCTCTGCCGTAGATATCGGTCGGATTTTTACCAAAAAACAAGACTATGATAACGCGGGTAAAATTTTACATACAACTTATGTGAATGCTATGGAATGGGAAAATTTAGAAGCCCAGAAAAAGACCATGGAAGCCTTGTTGTCGGTATTTCTGAAATCTGAAGATTATAGCAATGCCTATGCTATTTCCTCCCGTTTACGTCGTCTGGATGAAGACATTGCAGACAATCAAAACAAAGCCTACGTCGATGAATTAGAGATCAAATACGACACCTTAAAACAAGAGCAAGAGCTCAAAAACCAACGCCTGCAAAAGCAATACCTTTTAATAGGGTTTATCATTATACTGATCCCCTTAATAGCCTTGTTTTACACCTATTATCAAAAATTACAGGCTCAAAGTGCGCTCAATAAAACCATGAAACAGGTCAACGATGAAAAGATTGCCACATTGTTAAAAACCCAAGAATTAGAATTGATTAAAGCCACGGTGGAAGGTGAAGAAAAAGAACGGAACAGGATAGCCCAGGAACTGCACGACAGTATTGGTGGCAATCTGGCATCTATCAAAATGCAATTATCCTCTGACAATCAAAAACACATCATCAAACAAGTGGACGAGACCTATCATCAAGTCCGGGATTTATCGCATAACCTGACCACTGAAAAAATTCGAAAAAATTCGTTCAGCCAATTACTTTCAGCCTATGTTCAGAACATCAAAAAGGCAAGTAAGCAAGAGATATATTTAGAATTATACCCCGAATGGGCCATCAATGCCTTGGACAACACGCTTAAAACCGAATTGTTTAAAATCATTCAGGAACTCATTACAAACACCTTAAAACACGCCAACGCCAAAGAAATAACCATTCAACTCACCAAACTGGAAGACAGTCTGAAGTTGTTATATGAAGACGACGGTATTGGTTTTGATACACATAACATACAGGAAGGCATTGGACTAAAAAACATCAAAGAGCGCCTGAAAACCATTGACGGCACACTGCATATTGATTCCCATAAATACAGAGGGACGATTATTGATATTGATGTATCTTTGACTTAAAAAACAAGATTATGTACAACATCATCATTGCAGACGACCATAAAATGTTTCTTGACGGACTGTTGAGTATTTTTGCCGAAGTCCCCGAATACAACATTTTATTAACCGCTCACAGCGGTAAAAACATCATCAAATACATTGATATCAACCCCGATAAATCTATAGATCTGGTCATTACCGATATCAGCATGCCCGATGTGGACGGCATCACATTGAACAATCACATCAAAAAAACGAGACCTGAGATCAAAACACTGGTCGTGAGTATGCACACCGACACTAAGATGATTGATACTTTAGTTAAAAATAATGTGGACGGTTTTATTTCAAAGAATTCGGAAAAAGAAGAGCTGTTAAAGGCCGTTAAAACCATTTTGAATGGTGAAAAATACTTCAGTCAATCGGTGAGAGATGTGTATATGCAAAGTGTATTTGTCAAACAAAAATCTGAAATTCAATCATTGACCAAAAGGGAAAAAGACGTGCTTAAACTCATCGCCGAAGAATACACTACTGATGAAATCGCTGAAAAATTATTCCTGAGCAAACACACCATCAACAGTTACAGAAAAACCCTATTACTCAAACTGAATGTCAAGAATCTCGCGGGCTTAACCAAATATGCCATTAAATTAGGATTGGTTAAATAGCTTACAATAAAAATATTAAACCTTCATTCAAAACGACACCCCCTATTTTTAGGGGGGTTATTTTTACTATTAATAGGGTAAGCCGTAAATACAATTTGTCGGATATTTGTAGTATCAAAAAAGTAATCAATATTAACAAAAAAAAACTATTTATCATGATTTACGGCATTTCATTAGTACTTTTAAGTATCATCGCGGTACCTTCATTAATCTTATCAAGAAAACCAAACGCCAAAGAGCTGTTAGAAAAAGTAGCCCCCTATCAAGGCTGGATAGGTATCGTCTTTTGTTTTTGGGGCGTTTGGGGAATTATCTCTGCTATCTTAAATTTAGGTTGGCTAACCTCTGCCCCTGTTTGGTGGATCACACTATTGGCAGGAAGCGTGGTTGAAGCAGGATTGGGCTTTATGTTAGGTTATGGTTTAATGAGCAAACTATTTTTATCAAAAAACCCCAATGCACAAGAAAAAGCAGAACTAATAAGAGCGACAATTGCACCAAAGCAAGGTAAATTAGGCCTGTTAGGCATTGTTGTAGGCGTTTGGATGATTGTAGCCTCATTTTTATTTACCGTTGCCTAAGGGTTTTATATATTTGGAAAAATTAAAATACACATCACATGGAACAAATAAACGGCATTAGTTTTGAAGATTGGGCGGCAGCCTGTGCCAATATCGCGCACGGAACGCCTTTTGAACAAGTTTTGACAATCTTAGGTATTGAAGAACCGGTCTGGGAAGACACCAACAAGAAATGGGGCGAAAAGCTCGCCGATTTAGGGGCAAAAGACATGAATATCATGGTAAAATACGGTGAGATTTTTCAAAATCCGAAAGTGGGAAAATTTGCTAATTCAGACCTTACACCAGGTATGGACGACGTTCTTAAAATAGTCCCTGATTATGACACTTTTGTCAAAATAAGTGAACATCAATCAGCAGGTGCAGCCATCGGGTTAGATCCGGGCGAAATCATTGCGAGTTATGGTCTCTCACTTGGCCAATGGGGACAAATTGGCGGCTATTGGTCCGGTTGGGTCAAAGAAAACATCCACGACAAAGAAGACCCAGAGGCTATAGCTCAATTGGAAGCACACAACAAATGGTCAGACTATTTTAAAGAATTCTACAAAGACCAAAAAGTAGATTTGGGTGACGGTATTGATTTTGATGACGAGGAGGACGACGATTGGGATTGATAAGATAAGCCATACCATCTAAAAAAGG
>PDQD01000001.1 GCA_002747695.1 Flavobacteriia bacterium | reverse complement strand
ATTTTCCTTATTCTATCTTTAAAAGATTGTTCTATTAAATGAATACCTTATTGATCTTATTCTTTGGTGTTTTTAGTGTTTTCTTTTGAGACCTATTAAATATTTGAACTATTATATTTGACTATTTGAGTAGTAATTCTTCCAAATAATGTTTAAATGTAATTACTTCTTATAGATTTATAAGTTCTTCTTTAAAGTCTCCTATTAACCATTCGTTTTCATAATTATCATAACGAATTATTTGGATACTATTGTATTTGTTTGTCTGATAAAAGAAATAAATTGTACCACCCGTAATTTTATTGAATTGCTCTAGATCTGTTTTGACGTTATGGTCATACATGCAATCTATATAGTTAAAATTATCGTTTTTGTTCATTGAATTACTTTCAATCAAAACTTTCCTGATTTCTAAATGAATTTTTTCTTTGTTATTTAAGTCCAATGTTTCGAACAGTTTTTCATTGTCTTTTATGACTTTGGTACCAGTTTTTTTGAAAATAACTTTTGCTAACTTCTTTTTATATTTATCAAACATTAAAAGTGTAACACTTCCATTTCCAGAAAAGACTTCTGTGCCACCATGAAAATTTATGTAAATTTTATTGTCGGAAAGTATCTTAATTTCTGTATCATAAAAAGGATGACCAAAGTTTAGATACGAACCAGTTGCTAATTGACCTCCGAAATATTCATTTTTTATAAACTTTTTATAGTCTTTAAATTCATAGGTGTTTAAGTAAGTTTTACCGTGTTTATAAAGCGTTAGATATATAGTCTCGTTGTCCAAAATTACATCGCCAATTATGATGTGCTTTCTGATATCTCCAGAGATGTTTTCATGTGCTTTCTCGTATATCTTTGGATGTTCAAAATGGTCAAGTAATACACTATCTCTTTTACTGTTATATATATAGATGTCCCAAGAGGTTTTTCTTTCTTTGATATCTGTATTTACTAACATTTTCAATTCTAGATTATTAATTTTCTTTGAGAATGTTTCCATTGTAGTATTTGTTTTATGGGTTGTTTGCGCTTTACAACCACTAAAGCTTATACTTATTATTAGGATTGAAAATAATAGTTTCTGTATCATAATTCTGTTGTTTTAGCCATATCTTTAACATAAGGGAAATCGCTTGTTGTTTTAAACAACATTAAATTTAGCCATTTCAAAAAAAATATATCATTTTAGTCTTAAAATCAAGGTAATAGCTATTTATATTAATTAGATTGTTAGAATGACGTTTAAAATACAAATAAAAGAGTTCAGATAATTAAAAATAATATATAAATTCGCATATACTGGAAATGATTATTGGGTTATTTTCAATAATAAGATGAGGGAATGTTGAAATTACTTATTTAAAATGCTCTGTTTTTCGTGACATTTTGTAACTATTTAAGGGATCTATTAATCAAAATATAATGGAGTATAAAATATACAAGGTTGAAGAGGAAGAAAAATTATCAAAAATTGCTAGGAAGCATAATGTTTCTATAATTGACATAAAATAATAATCCTGATGCATGATTTTTTAAGAGTTTCTATACGTGAGAAAATTAAGAATGATTTTGAAAGTTTAACTCAATTTGAAATCAAAAAGGTAGAATTATGAAACCCAAAAAAGATAAAGCAATTGTAGAATATAATGCAATTCCACTGTGGGAGGTTGTTCTATCATTTTTTGTAATGCTTGTCCTTCTTTTATTCATTACAAAATACATTATTATTCCCCTCACTGGAAATAATAGTGCAATGCAAACACAACTTATAGTCTTAGTAGGAGTTTTTTTTCTTTTTGTTGAATTTCTTTTTCATAAAAAAAGAAGTAAACCAATTCTCATTAAAACAAGTAAAGAAACCATAGTCAATATCAGATTGCCAAACTCTGAATTAAATATAAAGGATATCTATAATTTATGTTTGATAAAATTTATTTTTAAAAAATCTTTGACTTATATATTGTAAACGATTCTGTTTTCTTAATATATAAAAAAAGGCTTCTGTCTTTAAAACCTGATTCAAAAAGTATAGAAGAAGCAAAGCGTGAAAATATGTTTTTGTTTACGCTTGTTAAGAAAACTGAGTTGTGTAAAAAACAAAGGTTAAAAATTGTTCCTGTCTGTATTAATGTGTTGTTTTATATTTTGATAATCAGTTTATTACTATTAATTCTGTTTGTTTTTGTCTCTGTTTTCACAAATAGTACATTATAGTGTGAATTTTTATCGTGAATTCAACTAAAACAGACGGCAATTGGGCAGAATTTAATACAGTATCACCGCCAGCTATTTTATCAGTTTTATGATGTTAGGATATAAACTGTCTGTTTTTCCTTGATAGGTTCTAATAGCAAAAAGTATTGGCAAAATTATATTCAAAGCATAAAGTCCGATAAATATGTAAAACAGAATTGGATAAGATCCATAATGTATGATTTTTAAAAAAGCGAATGTAGTAATAGATAGAAATGTTATTATAGACCAAATGATTTGAAAATTTAAAAGATTTACGCCTACTTCTTTTAGCCCAATTATCTGGTCTTTTTTGTTCATCCATAATATAAGCGGAAGAATGATGTTTCCAACAGGAATTGCTAAAAAAGCTATTACTGAAAGATGAAAGATGATAAGATAGTTTTTGTCTGTTTTTTTACCATAGTCTAAAATGTCTTCTGAATGGATGCCAAGAGCTTCACAAATTGAATTTAAGGTTTTTCCGCGAGGTTCACTTTCATTTTTTTCAATCCGTTGAATTGTTCTCAAATTCACGTGTGCAGATTCCGCTAACTCCTCTTGAGATAGACCTTTTTTCTTTCTTATGTCTCTGATTTTTTCCCCGATTTTGTTCATCATTCATTTTTGTGTATTGTGCTGACAAAATTACTTATGAATCCATCATTGTGATAGCGGTTTGTTTACGACATTTTTACGACATTTTGGTCAATATGTTGATTTTATTGAGTTTTTAAAGTGCGATAGACTTTTGTTTTTCTGCAAAAACAATTCAATCATTCCGATAACCATGACCGGTTTTTTTACTTTAAAAACATTAGCTATCAGTTGTTTATTATTTTATTTTCCAAAAAGCCTTTTCCAAAAACTTTTTTTCTCTTTTTGAGGTGTGTTATAAGTTGTTTTTTGATAAGTTGCATTTTGGCTAATTGTCCCACTTTCTAATTTATTTGCTTTTTCTATGTCTGCAATTTGTTGTAAAGCAATTTTTTGATATATCAATGCACCTTCCGGGTCACAATTAAATAAATTAGAATATGATATTGAATTATTCAGATCCAATGGGTTTGGTTCAATAACTTCACTCGCTTCCAACAACCCCGTATTGTTTTCTTTGGCAAATTCCAATGCTTTAAGAAATACAGAAATATGCCCGTCCGAATAAAAGTTATCCAATAACGAACGAATTTTTTCATCTGTTTTATAATCATTGAGCAATTGCTTTACTTGGTCGGCAGGAATAAAAACGCCCGAACAATAATTTTCAAAAACTCGGTTTTGTATGGGGTTTTCTACTTCAAACGGCAGGAAATCTTGCCATTGTTTTATGTATTGTTCAAAAATGGGTTCTTGATTTACCAAAAAAGAAAAGGCGGTACCGCGTAAATAAAAATGCTTTCTGAAAAAACCTTGAACAACAGCAATATAATAGCCGTGTGACTTGTCAAAATACTCATCAGGTTTGGTCGTTTTTGCTGTTGAAATGGTGTCTTTATATTTTTCTTTATAAAAATCTTCTATATTGTTTTTTTTCGCTTGTTCCTCAACGGTATTTTCTTTTTCTAATGCTTCAAAATACCATTCTTGTATTTCCTCTTCCTTGATTGGATGGTAACTGATATCGAATCCCATGATTTTACTGTTTTATTTGTCTTTGTATTGGTTCCACGTTTCAAATCGGTTACTTACAACTGATGTCAAGAGGTTGTAATTCTTTTCATTGTCTTCAATATGATAAAAACTTTCATACTCAAAATCGTTGTCTTTAGCTTGTTTATCAAATAACTCAGAATAATCATTTGCATATGAATTATATTTTAAATCAAAATCGGTGTCATCTTCATAATAATCTTGTGCAAACTCATTTCCCAAATCATTCAAGTCATAATCTGTTAGTTTTTCATCACAAACGTTGATGAGAAACTCTGCTCCTGTTATTTTTCCCTCTTTTAATTGTTCTATTTCTTCTCTGGCATCTTCCTCTAATTCCTCAGAATGGAGGTTGTTCTCAATACACCACTTCAGGAACATTCCAATATGGGTTGCTCCATTTTTAGGAGGTAAATTTTTTGGGTATTCCCCTCCATAATGCCAGGAAGCATCATCGTATTTTGCCATAATTATGTCCTCAAATTTTTTGTTGTCATTAATAATCTCTGTTACTCTTTAGTTATGGGCTAAAGTAGCGATAATCTTATAATTGTTTTTTAGTCGTTTCAGGATTTAACCTGAACCCCTCAATAATATTGTCATTCTCAAAAATCATTGGTCTTGCCGTGGGTTGACCCCATGACACATCGTATTTGGCCATCAGATAATCGTTTAACTGCGTTTTATTCTTAAATACAAGGAGTTGGTAGGGTTCCTGAAAAGAAACTTTTTCTAAAAACCACCATTGATGATTTGATTTTTTTATCAAAACTCCCGTATGACCTACAAATAAAACATTGTCTAAATCATCGTGCATCCATACAGTGATTAATGAAATTTTATCAGCGTTTTTAAACGTGATTTGACTGTTTTTAAAGTGCTCTTTGATCTTTTGCTGATGGACTGTTTGGTCTTTGACCGGTGCTGTAGGAATACTGGCAAAAACAGTCTGGAACTTCGACAGATGTTCACGGTTAATTTTTCTTTTAGGAAACGCTAAAGATTCTTCATCCATAAACATAAAACCTGAGTACTCGGTTGTAGGGTTGCCTACGTCAATCATATCGTCTAACAAACGAAATGATGTGATACGACAATTCTCCCCCGGGTCATTGGGTTCGTAGTTTTCCCAAAGTTGTTCAATGAATTCTAAATTGTACGCCGGTACTAAATTTTTAACCGTACGAAACTTTTCCTTTTCAGGTACAAAAGTGTCGCCTAAATTGACCCCAATCATTTGGTTGTAAAATAATACATCGGCTAAAAAATCATCAATTGTTTTAGTAGAGATACCTGCTTGTTTAAAGGTTTTTTTGAGTTCTGTATTGATGGCTTTGCCCGATATATTAGTGTAAGTGATTTCAGTCAGATAGGGCTGTTCCGAAGTTTCCTTTGTGATGACTTCCTTTAAGTTACTTTCAGGCTGTTTGTCTTTTGTATTGAACAAAAAGACTAAGCCTGCAATGACTACAATTAACAGGACAATGCCCAAGAGTTTTTTAGTGTTGTTAGTCATAAGTCTGATGTTTTGGGTTAGTATATGCTTGTCTTTGAAAGGCTTGACCTTTATACGTAATTATTTACAAAATTGATAAGCCTGATGACATTATTATAAACGTATTTGTCGTATGATTTCTTATGTTCCGGTTAGTTTTCTCAATCTGGCTTGTATTGATTTACTTTTGTCAGTTTTGAGGTCTTGTATGGTCAAATCTAACGCGCTTTTCAGGTTGTTGTTGGTACGTGACAGTTCAAATAATGCCTGAATGGCGTTGACCCTGACGATTTTACTTTCTTTTTGGTCTTTAGCCCAATCTGTCAGTTGATTCCAAACAATTTCCAATGCTTCAGAACTTAAATGGAGCCTTGGTGCCATCAAGGCCAAATGCCATTTTAATTCTTTGTCAACAGCGGTATCCATCAGGTTGACAATTGTATGGCTGTGTGCGGTTAAATACTCAGGCTTTTGAAGCGTTATTTTTTCAATGGCATCGGCGGCTCTCATGACAACCAACCGGTCTTTTGAAAACAGAAAGGACATTAACCCGTCAAAATGTTGTTGGCTTTTGATAAGCGTCACCACTGTATTGGCACCTGCAATGGATCTTAAGTCACCGCCTTGTAAGTATTGGAGTAAATTGTGCATGTGTTAGCGTTTTAATAATTGACAATATGATTGCCGCTATGTTTTTTTTATGGGATTATGCCGCTTAATCTTCCTTTAGTTTATAAAACCGGTGTTCATCACAGATTTTATTATTTTTGATTACAGCTTGTTTGAAAACACCTTCTTATTGTTAGCCAGCTTTGCCAACTCAGATTTATCCGATGATTTAAGTGGTCTCAGGCTTATTGTTGCTCCCATGCTTAGTCAGGTTTAAATAGTGATTAATCTTTTCGGTCAGTTCCCGGAACGTTTCATTGACGGGTTTCTTGGCTGTGTCAATGATAATTCTTGCTTTTGTCCAGGAATCATAGGGTCTTTTTTGGACGTCATTCCAAGTGGGCAATGCTAAATTCGGAATATCGGTTTGCCTTGTTTTCAAGCGCGTTTTAAGTTCGTCAATAGCTGAACATATCACTTCTATATTCACAAAATCTGCTTTATTGGAGGTGGCTACGGTTTCCCATTCATCACGTGTAAGTTTGATGGGATTGCAAGAATCAGCTACCACATTCAACCCGAGTTTCAGATTATCACCGGCCATACGGTATGATAAACGATAACCTTCACCTTGTATGTCCATTTGGCATAAATCTCTTAAACCTTGCTCTATACTGTCTATCCTGATATAGCATGCCCGGTATTCTTTGGCCAGAAGTTTAGCAAGCGTGGATTTTCCCGAAGCCGGTAAGCCGGATAGTATAAAAAGGATTGGTGTTTTGTTGTTCATGGTGTTTCTTTTAATAAAAGCTGTTTGCTCACAGCATCAAAAATAATGTTTATATGATAATGTATGCACCATTAATGTCGATGGCTGATGTTAAATCATTCAGGGTTATTTTTTAAATATTCACCTTTCTCAATGAATTGTTTCAAGTTATCGGCAAGGTTTTTTGCCGGAAAAGGATTCCCATGGGCGGGATAGATATATTGGGCGCCGTTGGCTAAAATTTTTTCCCAGCTACGATAGACCGCTTGCCTGTCATTGACAAATATTGGACGATGTTTTATACCGGTAAATCGTAGAAAATTCATGGCGGCATCACCGCAAAAAACACTTCCATTGTCCAAAACTACAACCATATGATCACTGGAATGTCCCGGTGTGTAGAGAATTTTGCCATTGATACCGATAGACCTCAAAAACTGATCATCATCTTCATCTATGATAATATCCTCATCTGTGACAGTGACAGCCGGGAACTCAAAATTTTTATGCGCTAGCATAAAAATTGCCATAACAAATTTTACCCTTTTGTTAAGAGGATAATCACTTTCGGTGTTTCCACTATCTCCTTTTTTTAAAAATTCAATCGATCTTCTTTGTACTACAAGAGGAATGTGGTAAGTGTCTTTTAATTGTTGAGCAAATCCCACATGGTCATCGTGGTAGTGGGTCAGTAGAAGATATTTGATGTTTTTTATATCAATATGCCTTTTTTTTAAGGCTTTGAGGAATTTTTTATAATCTTTATCATAGCCGGTGTCTATCAGCAGATAACCATCAGTGCAAGGCAGCAAATATACTTTTGTAATACCCAGATTTAGACGTATGACTTCTTCGACTTCAGAATTTAGTTGCTTGGGTGAAGCACAAGATGACAAAACAAATAAGGTAATTGATGCTATAAATATTCTTGTTTTCATTGGTTCCGTTTTTTAACCGTTTGACATCATAAACTTTAAGATTTGAGTACGTTTTTGAATAATTGATAATAGCTTTGGAATTAATTGGTTACATCTGTTTAATGTAAACTTCAGTTACGGCAATAATTTACGAAAATATCAGGAAGATCACAAACGTTTGTAACTACAAATCTGACTGCCGTTAGGTGAGTAGGATGATGGTTAGTCCCGGGTTGTTAAAGACCGATCGAATCGGCCAAATACCTGAATTTTACTTGTGGAGGTGTGTGGGTTTAACAACAAAGTAGTATTATAGACCGCACATAGTTTTCTTTCTTGTATAAAGAGGATGATATTCTCACAACGGTGAAGGATGACTGTAAGCTTTAAGTTTAACCGGATTAATGATTAATCAAACTGGTCAGTATAGGTAGAATAAAAACCACAAAAATGATTATCAAACCAATCCATTGCCAAAACGGTCTTTTGGCATTGAGTTTGACATTATCATACGCGAATCTAAGCTCTTCATTCATGTGTTTTTTATCATTGGTGGATTTACAATGCGTACATTCACACACGCCTTTTTTAAAAAGAGGAAACAAAGGAATCCAAAATATATGTGCGTACTTGGAAAAGAACACAAAAATATGAGGTGTCTTTTCATGGCAATAATCACATTTTAATCCTGATACCCTTTCACTGTGAATCTTAGTCCCTCTGATGCCGTAAATAATCATAATGTTTTGCTTTTTGGTTGTGGTTTTTACTGTATGATATTGTTCTTTGACGCTTTATCAGTACATACAAATCACTTTATATTCGTAAAAGTAGCATAAATTCTGAATATTTCCAATGTCTTAAGCTTAAAAATATTACCCTGGTTTTAAAGCGGTAGTAGCTTCTTTTGTGGGTATTTGCAGTTTTTGTAAGTCTGTTTGCAAAAGTGAAATAATAGGGCGTTTTTATGGGTTTAAATTATCTGTTAACCTAATGAACGTATAGGATACACTTAGTTGTCCCTGTCTGTCTTTTCTCTGGCAGGTAACAATCTGATTGTGCAGATATATAGCCAATAGAAGCTTTATACGTTCTGTAAGCTGTGATTTTCAGAAACAGATATGCAGGCGTGAATTGTTTACACTCGTAATTATCTAATATTTTTAATAGGCTCTTTTTACATGTCTGGTCATAATTCCAAAGCCTACCGATATATAATGCATGTCTCCGGTCATACCATAGTATTTTTTCTCATAACCAGGCATAGAATAACCATATCTTATTCTTATAAAACTATAGTTTGTTTTAGGAATGTATTTTGGAGTGTTTTTTAATCCAAGTTTTATGTCAAAGTTAAGTCCTAAAACAAAGGTGGCTTTAGGATCTAAAGAGATTTCTTCTAATTCCGGTATTTGATCGGTATCCTTTGTTGATGTAGAAATCCCCATAACTCCAATGCCGGCCGAAGGTGATATTTTAAATCTATCGTTGTTATAGACAGCATAACCCAATGAAGCTTCTCCAAGAATTGTCATCATACCTGAACCCTTTTCATAGGTGCCCAAAGAGTACTCAAAATCTTTTTTTGATTTATGAAAACCAATATAATCTCTAAGGTATAACTCAAAATCTTTATAGGTTATATCAAATGCAATACCAATTGGAATAGAATTAGTGAAATTATTGCTCAACTGACCTGTATATGCACCATAACCGGAAAAAAACTCAAATGCTAAACCCCAGTTTTTCGGTACCAGTTTATAGCTGATGTGTTTTTTTATAAAATAGTTGAATTCACTTGAAGGATATGTTTCAAGGAATTTGTCTGCTCGTTCGTTTAAGGAGACCTGAGTATTGTTTGTTAGTCTGCTATCTAATAAAAGCCAATCAAGATGCATGTTTAACATCTCTTTTGTCTCAGCATCCAATCCGGCATTTTGTAATTGAGTTTTTAATTGTATGTTTTTTTCAAGGGATTTTTCTCTGAGTTTTATGTGTAATCTGTCATCTGATGGTCGTATCCTTGTTCTGTAACTTTTAATAGATGCAGAGTCAAGTTGTTTAATGCTTTCTGAAAGCTCTTTGTATTCATTAGTCCAGTATAAAATGAACCAATATTCATCCGGATATAATGCAAAGTATTCATCGTCTTCAATTTCTATCAGATAATTTTTGACGTTTTTAACGGTCTTTAAGTCTCCCTCAATAAATTTATCTAAAAGTAGTTTTCTGCCTTTTGATATAAAGGTTGATTTTGAAGCATCATAATCAATAATCAGCGATTTAATACTGTCGTTTTGACTGAAAACAAAGGTTAAAAAAAATATTAAAATCAACAAAATAGTAAATCTCTTATTCATAATTAGTTGTGTTTTAATTAATCTCTATTAATCAAGTTATCTAGCTCTAATGCTTTATTAGTATTTTTTGCGGCTGCAAAAATACACTTTATCTCAAAAAAACGCATGTATAAATCGTGGTTTAATGGATTATTTTTACGCATCAAAATTTTATAGATTTTATGTGTGTAAAACGGTTAACTCAGATGAAATATCTATGCTTTTATCAGTGATGAATTTTCGACATTTCTACATGGTTTAACCCGAATGTTATCATGGGCGCTTAGTAGTAAGTTTTTTAATGAATACGAATACATCCGGTTTAAGTCTCATCAAATTATCAAGATCTCTGTTTTTAAATGCAGCTGATATGAAATGGTTGTTATGCAGGCACAGCCTTGAGTTTTCTGAATTTATACCGGTTTGTTGTCCGGAGGATGTGCTTTGGTAGGACAAAAGAGATGCTAAGTTTAACTTGTCGTTGTTTAACCCCGTTTTTTTATGTAGGTTTGTCACAAACAAAATCAATGCTACAATCATCAACCATAGCATTTGCTCAAACATTTTTCAACCAAAAAGTGGATAAGTTTTTGCCGCTCTCCGCAAGTGGTTCTAACCGGAAATATTACAGGTTGTTCCTGTCAGACGGGCAAACGTATATTCTAACTGAAAACGATTTTGTGGCTGAAAATCAGACGTTTTTTTACCTGTCTCAGTTGTTTGCCGGTCATAGTTTTGCCGTTCCCGACATTCTGGCGGTAAATGATTCTCAGACGGCTTATATTCAGCAGGACTTAGGTGATCTCAGTTTGCTGATGATTTTAGAACAGGAGGGTTTCACAGACCGTGTTTTAGCTTTATATGAGCAAAGCCTTAAACAATTGGCTCAGTTACAAATCCGGTTAAAGAAAAAAATCGACTTTAAGAAATGTTACGATTTTAACCAATTTGATGAAAAAGTGGTGTATAATGATCTTTTTTATTTTAAAAATTTCTTTCTTGACCGTTTGGATATCCCTTACCAAAAAGGACGATTGATCAATGATTTTGAAAGGTTAGCCCAACAGATTAACGATCTTAAACAAGACTTTTTCTTATTCAGGGATTTTCAATCGCGAAATATAATGGTGCGGCAAAATGATGTTTTTTTTATAGATTATCAAGGCGGTATGAGTGGTTTTGTAGGCTATGATTTAGCATCACTCTTATTTCAGGCTAAAGCCCAACTTCCTCAAGCATGGAAAGCGCATTTGAAGACTGTGTATTGCCAACCATTTAAGGACAATGATTTGCTCAGCGAGGATACCCTGAACAGAGGTTGTCAGATGGGTCTAATCCTACGGGTTTTTCAGGTCTTTGGCGCCTACGGTTTACGAGGTTTGATTGAGGGAAAACCACATTTTTTAAGCAGTATCAGGCTTAATATGAATAATATAAAATACGTGTTAGAACAAAATTATTTACAAGATTTTCCTTATTTGAATACGATAGCTCAAAAACTCATTTCAGAAAACACTCAGGAGAAAATAAAACAAATATTACAAGTATGACATTAACCATAAACATCAATAGCTTTTCTTACAGACGCGGAATTCCCAAAGATACTACCGGCAATGGTGGCGGATTTGTTTTTGATTGTCGCGGAATCTATAACCCCGGTCGTATTGACGGCTATAAAACATTATCCGGATTGGATCAAGAGGTCCGGGAATTTTTAGAAACGCAGAGTAGTATAGCGGAATTTCTAACTCCTGTTTATCAATTGGTTGACAGTACTGTGGATAATTATTTAAGTCGTGATTTTGCACATCTGCAAGTGAATTTTGGATGTACCGGTGGACAACACCGTTCCGTTTACGCCGCAGAACAAACCGCAAAGCATCTCAAAACTAAATATCCCGATGTCGTGGTCAGGATTGAGCATACCAATAAAGAACATTGGAAGAAAACATTATAATTTACTTTTATTAGTCATAATTAATCATTGATTGCTGTATGAAAGCCATGATACTTGCTGCGGGATTGGGAACGCGTCTCAAACCGTTTACTGAACAACACCCCAAGGCGTTATTACCCATCAACAACAAAACTTTGCTGCAACGTAATATTGAATACGTCAAACAAGCCGGGATTACAGAGATAGTCATTAACATTCATCATTTCGGACAGCAGATTATAGACTTTCTCAATACACATAATAATTTCGGGTGTCACATTCAGATTTCAGATGAACGGGAAGAGTTACTGGAAACCGGTGGTGGCTTGTTAAAAGCCCGGCATTTACTGGAAGACAGCCCCTTCGTTTTACTCAATGCCGACATTTTAACGCATTTGGATCTATCTAAAATGATTGCTTATCACAACCAATGTAAACCTTTGGTCACCCTCGCTGTTTCTCAACGTATTAGTTCGCGCCAACTGGAATTTAATCAAAATATGTCGCTTTGTGGCTGGAAAAATCTCAATACCGGTGAGCATATACATACCGGAAGTCAGGTGGCATATGAGCGGGCATTTAGTGGTATTCATATTATTGATCCTGCGCTTTTTGAACGCATAACAGAAACAGGAAAATTTTCTATCATTCCTACATACCTGCGGTTGATGGAAGAATATGATTTAAAGGGCTTTGACCATACCGGTATTGAAGTCTTAGATGTTGGTAAACCGGAGAATATTGACCGGGCAGAGCGATACTTTAAATAGGGTCTGCTGATATTTTATATTTTAGCAAAAATTTTTCTATTATGAATATTTGGGTAAAAATAGGACTTATCATTATCGTTTTACATTTATTAGTGGGATTCGGTTGGTTGTTTTATAAACTGGCTATTCCTCCAAAGAAGAAAAAAGACGAGCAAACAACTAATCGTACAGATCCCGGGACTTTATAAAGGTTTGCCTAAACAGGGTGTTTTCTTGTAGAATCGGGGAGAGGTAGCCTGCAGTGGATGAGAGGTGAGTGATTTGCCGGCATGACAAACACTTTAGAACAATTGATGGTATAATTATATATTTTCTCCTATTTGATTTAAAAATTGACGATATTAGCCCCCGTAATTCAGATGATGTCTAATGTGTAGCAAACGATGATGATTGTTGTGTGACATCAGATGATACCAAGCAACAAAGAATGAACTAATACTAAACTTTTTGATAAAAACCTCCATTATGGCTTTAACAACACTCAATGCTTTATCTCCGACCGATGGTCGCTATTACTCTAAAACTCAATCTCTGTCTGATTATTTTTCAGAATATGCGTTGTTTAAATACCGCCTGAAAGTTGAAGTTTTATACTTTATCAGCTTAACCGATTTAGGGATTAAGCCATTAGTAAAATTAACCGATGACCAACGTCAATCGCTCAAAGATCTGTATGAGAATTTTACCGAAGCTGATGCACAAGCGATTAAAGACATTGAAAAAGTTACCAACCACGATATTAAGGCCGTTGAATATTTCCTAAAAGATAAAATGGACGGTTTAGGTCTGGGTGATTTTGTGGAATTCATCCACTTTGGGTTAACGTCTCAGGACATTAATAATACGGCTATTCCCATGTCATTGAATGACGCTTTTGACCATGCGTTTTACCCTGTGTTGGCGCAGTTGGTTGATAAGTTAAACCGTCAAGCCGAGGATTGGAAAGCCATGCCCTTACTGGCGCATACACACGGACAACCGGCGTCCCCTACCAGATTGGGTAAAGAATGGCAGGTGTTTATCGAAAGACTAAACCAACAGATCAAGCGTTTGCAAACGGTGCCCTATGCGGCAAAATTTGGTGGCGCTACCGGAAATTTCAATGCTCATCATGTGGCTTATCCTAATGTTGACTGGCGGACGTTTGCCAAATCTTTTGTAGAACAAACCTTAGGGTTGCACCATTCGTTCCCTACCACGCAGATTGAGCATTATGACCATCTTGCGGCTACATTTGATGCTTTGAAACGCATCAATACCATTTTGATAGACTTTTCCCGTGATGTCTGGCAATATATCTCTATGGGTTACTTCAAACAAAAAATCAATGCTCAGGAAATAGGCTCATCTGCCATGCCGCATAAAGTCAATCCTATTGATTTTGAAAATGCTGAAGGAAATCTCGGTATGGCCAATGCTATTCTGGAACATCTGTCTGCAAAATTACCTGTGTCGCGTTTGCAACGGGATTTGACAGACAGTACGGTCTTACGTAACATAGGTATGCCGTTTGGCTATACATTGATTGCTTTTCAGTCGTTGTTGAAAGGTTTAGATAAATTATTGGTCAATGAATACGCCATCAAAGCTGATTTGGATAACAATTGGATGGTTGTGTCAGAAGCCATTCAGACTATTTTAAGACGTGAGAGTTTTCCTAAACCCTATGAAGCTTTAAAGGCTTTAACACGTACCAATGAAGTGGTCACACAGGAGGTTATTCACAGGTTTATAGATGATTTGGACGTCAATGACGATGTTAAAACCGAACTTAAACAGATTACACCTTTTAATTTTACCGGAATTTAAACCTATAAATATCAAACTATGGCATCAGGATTTTTTGCCCTTTTTGACGATATTGCTGCACTGATGGATGATGTAGCAGTTATGAGTAAAGTGGCTACTAAAAAGACAGCCGGACTATTGGGAGACGACCTTGCAGTCAATGCTGAAAAAGCGACCGGATTTGTGTCATCAAGAGAATTACCCGTAATCTGGGCTATTACCAAAGGCTCTTTTCTCAACAAGCTCATTATTTTACCTTTTATCGTTCTTATGAGTACGTTTGCTCCTCAATTAATCGTTCCTATTTTATTGGTAGGGGGGCTGTATTTAGCTTATGAAGGTGCAGAGAAAATCTATGAATACTTTTTTCCACACGAAAAGCATCATGAGGCTACTGCGGTAAAGGAATTGACGCCCGAAGAACAGATGCAACGGGAAAAACAAAAAATACGTTCTGCCATTATCACAGACTTTATTCTGTCTATTGAGATTATTATCATCGCTTTAAGTACAGTCAAAGATCAACCTTTAGTGCCGCGTATTATTGTGCTTTTTGTCATTGCTATTGTCACCACCATTGGTGTCTATGGCATCGTAGCCCTTATTGTCCGGCTGGATGACTTTGGTTATCAATTGATTGCCCGTAGCGAAAAAAACGACCATAAATCCCTTAAAAGTTTTGGGCTTTTGATGGTTAAATCGCTACCAGTAATTATTAAAGTTTTAGCGGTGGTAGGTACGCTTGCCATGCTTTTGGTCGCCGGCGGTATTTACGTACATAATATTCATTTAATTCATGAATGGTTGCATAGTTTACCGACTTTATTAGCTGAGTTTTTGACAGGTCTTGTGATTGGCATAATAATGTTAGCAATCATTAATCCTTTAAAATACTTGTTTAAAAAATCATCTTCAAAATCCTAATGATAATCAGTGATTTTACACTTAATAGGTTGATGTTTTTAAACTTTTAATTCGAGTCATGCCGAAATACCTGACAAGTCCGCATAACCCTGATATAAAATTGATTGTAGCTCTACAATCAAAATCCCGTGAGCGTAGAAAGCAGGGACTGTTTTGTGTGGAAGGTGTCAGGGAAATTCAAATCGCTTTACAAAGTGGTTATACGCTGAAAAAGGTGTATATCCAACCGGATATTTTTACTTTTGGTGCTATTGAATTCCCCAATGTAGAGGTTGTTGAATTAAGCGATGAACTCTATCAAAAAATAGCCTATCGCGGCAGTACAGAAGGTATTATCGCCTTATTTAAAACAAAAACCCATGCACTAAGTGATCTTAAACTCCGGGAGAATCCTTTGATTTTAGTAGCTGAAGCACCGGAAAAACCGGGTAATATTGGGGCTTTATTACGTACGGCAGATGCCGCAGGATTAGATGCTGTGATCATTGCCAACCCGTTAACCGACCTTTATAATCCCAACATTATCCGTTCGAGTGTGGGCTGTGTATTCAGCAACAATATAGCTGTGGGAACAACAATTGAGATTATTGAGTTTTTAAAACAACAAAACATACAAATCCTTACAGCCGCTTTAAAGGATAATGCCATAAGCTATTTGGATCAGCAATATGCAGGGTCTACGGCGATAGTGGTAGGGACTGAGGCTACCGGCTTATCACAAGACTGGCTTGACCGGGCAGACCAATCCATCATTATTCCCATGCGTGGAAAAATAGATTCTATGAATGTCTCTGTGGCGTCTGCTGTTCTTGTCTTTGAAGCGTTAAGACAAAGAAACACGCCGTAAGAATCGGTGTTTTACTTGTTGGGGAGTTGATGTCATTGCTTTGTGGTATAGCGTTTAAATAAAAACTCAATTATAAAGTCTTGTTTTTTTGGGCATAGGAGGCTTTAAATGTTCTTTACCAACATTCTTCAAACGGTTATGGCTCCAAAGGTAATAAGCCGGTTCTGCATTGATTTGCGCGGTGACTTTTTCGAGAAAACGTTCTGTCAATTCAAAGTCGGGGTAATCTCTGGGGGTGTCTGTCATGAGTTCCATGTGACAAGTATAAAATCCTCGTTTTATTTTTTCAATGTTTAAGTAAACGAGCGCAAGGTTGTGTTTTTTAGCCAAAACTTCAGCTCCTGTAAGAACAGGTACGCGTTTGCCCATAAATTCTGACCAATAAAAAGCCCTGCTCATATTAGGGGTTTGATCACTTAAAAACCCATAGGCACAGAGTTTTTGATTCGTTTCATGATGATGCATGGCAGATATAACCTTGTGTTTGACTAATAATTCTAAACCAAAACGACCCCGGTTTTTTTTAATCCGGTCATTCAGAAACTTGTTTTTAATTCTGGAATATATCGCTATGGAATGGTGTTTGATTTTTTCACCCATAATTGAGTTCCACTCCCAGTTACCATAGTGTGCGCCATTGATAATAACGGATTTGCCGTCTTCATATAATTGGTCAAGAACTTCTGTCCCGGTGACTTTAAATCGTTTATTCAATTCTTTGGATGAAATGCTAAAACTTTTGATCATTTCCACAAAAAGGTCAGCAAAATGTTTGTAGAATTGTTTTTCTATGGCTTTGATCTCCGGTAAAGTTTTATCGGGAAAAAAAGATGAAATATTACGTCTGACGATTGTTTTTCTATAGCCAACGATGTAATAAATAATTAAATATGTAACATCTGATATCAGGTAAAGAATAGCAAATGGTAGTTTGGATAATAGCCATAGTGTACCATAGATGATATTTGATATGATTTTTTCCATCGGGGCAAATATCGTAGATTTCTATGACATGATTATTAATCTATGTTAGAATGTTTAAAGCTTTGTTTGGTTATTCTTCTCCGGCTTTTTTCCGGGGTACAAAAAACGCAGCTAAAGCAAATAAGATTCCCACAAAAGCCATTATTCTCGCTACAAAATCACCTTGTCTGCTGTATAGCGTAAGTTTTTTGTTAACTTGTAATTGTCCTTTCAAAGCGCCTTGAATTTCATAATCCAATCTTGAGATTACCTCTCCCTTTTGATTGATAAAGGCGGACACACCGGAATTAGCCGAACGTACAATGCTACGTCTGTGTTCTATAGCTCTCAACCGGGCATAACTCAATAATTGTTGATAACCCTGCGTTCGACCCCACCAACTGTCATTGGTCACAATACCAAATATTTCAGCGCCTTTCTTGGTGTATTTGCCCATAAATTCACCGTAAATAGACTCATAGCAGATGACCGGTGCAATCTTTACATCACTCTTGGATAATGTAAAAACCGAAGGCTCTTTTTGAGGTGTCAATGTAGAAACTGTGCCGCCCAGGTCAATCATAACATTACCCAATAATGGCTTAAAAAAACGCCGGTAAGGGAAAAGTTCAACCCCAACGACCAGTTTTGATTTATGATAGTATTCTACCGGATTGTTGCGACTCAAAAAGAAGGCGCCGTTGTAACTTTCATACCAGGCAGAAGCTGTGTTACTAAAAGAATTAGCTGTTTTGGACCGGGGAATATCATCAGAATAGATTTTGTACAAATCTATACCCATCAGTAAGTCGGTATTGGGATAGCGATCGATGAATTGGTTTAACATTCCGTAAGTTTGGCTGTTTTCAAATTCTTCAGTAGTGACCTTAGTAGAAAAAACGGTTTCAGGTGCTAATACGACCGCAGTGTTAGGACTCATGTCCGGTAAAGCCAGCCTGATGAGTTCGTTGGCAATTTCTGTATGTGAACGGTTGTATTTTTCCGTGTAAGGATTGGTGTTGGGTTGCAGGGCAATGGCTTCTATTGTTTCACCTTTATTGTCGTAGGTCAGGTAGATGTATTGAGAGATCAGAATACCTATGGCTACAAGACTTGCCGCAGCAATCAATTGTTTGATAAAGTACTTGCGGTTTCCTGACTGGAGGTAGGTAACCAGAGCAGTAAACACCATTGCGTTAATCAATAACACCCAAAGTGATCCGCCAAAGATTCCTGTATATTCATACCATTGTATCCAGGTAATTCTTTCAGAGAACACATTGCCCAGTGTTAGCCATGGCCAGGAAAAGTCCCAATGGTGATGGAATTTTTCAAAGCCTATCCACAAACCCGAAAAAGCTATCAGACTAAACCGCAACGGACGGCGTTTGGCAATCCAATGGTAAAGCATAAACACTAAAGTCATCAACAATGTGTTGACAATGATGGCAAAAACACCACCGGCAGGTGTGGCATTCCAGATCCACCAGGTCGAGATGCCGTTCCATATCACAAATGCAATAAATGCCAGTAAAAAAGCCCGGAAATTATTTTTTGAATACTGTTCTCTCAATTGATAGTCAGCCCAAAGAAGTGGCACAAAGGCGATGAAAATCAACGGGCATAAACCATAGGTAGGCCAAGCTAAAGCTAAGAATAATCCACTGATAACGGCTAAAGAAATGTGTTTGAGCATTGCAAAAATTTAGAGGTCAAAAATACATGATTTTTTATGAGTAAAAACATTGTGTAAAGATATCATAACAACTCTGTGATGCAGTGTTATCTTTCTTAAAAAAGCCTTAATAAATTTCAAGGTATTAAAAAATATTATATTTTTGTCACGCTTAAGAGGATAGATTTGAACTGATTGCAACCTCATAAAAAATGCTAAAGCGGTATTACTTTAGGTTGCGTTGCTTTATCTCTTAACTTCTTAGATTTATTTTGTTCAACAAGAATTCTATCAGAGAATTCAAAATTTAATAATATATGTATTTATTCACATCAGAATCTGTATCAGAAGGACATCCGGACAAAGTAGCTGATCAAATATCAGATGCTTTATTAGATAACTTTCTTGCTTTTGATCCGGAATCAAAAGTTGCTTGTGAAACATTGGTTACTACCGGGCAGGTTGTGCTTGCCGGTGAAGTAAAATCTAAAGTTTATCTCGATCTTCAAAAAATTGCCCGTAAAACCATCAACGACATTGGTTATACAAAGGCTGAATATATGTTTGACGGTAACTCTTGTGGTGTTTTTTCGGCTATACACGAGCAGTCTCAGGATATCAATCAGGGTGTTGATAGAGAGGAAAAATCTGAGCAAGGTGCGGGAGATCAGGGGATGATGTTTGGTTATGCTACCAATGAAACCCCTAACTATATGCCATTGGCCTTGGATTTGAGTCATAGATTACTGATGGCTTTGGCTGATATTCGTAAAGAAGGTAAGGAAATGTTGTATCTGAGACCTGATTCGAAATCTCAGGTGACTATAGAGTACGATGATAATAACAAACCGGTCAGAATAAAAGATATTGTCTTATCAACCCAACACGATGAATTTTCTGATGATGATAAAGCGATGCAACGTCAAATAGAAAAAGATGTCAAGACTATCTTGATTCCCAGAGTTCTTAAAGATCTGGATGCCAAACTTCAGGCACTGTTTACAGATGATATCGTTTATCATATCAATCCTACCGGAAAGTTTGTCATAGGCGGCCCGCATGGTGATACGGGATTGACAGGGCGTAAAATTATTGTCGATACCTATGGTGGAAAAGGGGCGCACGGTGGTGGAGCTTTTTCCGGAAAAGATCCGTCAAAGGTGGACAGATCTGCTGCCTATGCTATGCGACATATTGCTAAAAATATGGTAGCTGCGGGTGTAAGTGATGAAATGATGCTCCAGGTGTCTTATGCCATAGGGGAAAGTGAACCTATGGGGGTATTTGTAGATACTTACGGTACTTCTCATGTCAAAGAAAGTGATGGAGAAATTGCCCAAATCATTTCAGAATTATTTGATTTGAGACCGGCATCCATTGAGAAAAATCTGGGTCTGCGTTCACCTATATATTTGGAAACAGCGTCCTATGGACATATGGGAAGAGAACCTTATAAAAAATGTAAATCTTTTAGCAATACAGAAGGACGTCAGGTTAAGCTGGAAGTAGAACTCTTTACCTGGGAAAAACTCAACAAAGTGAAACTGATCAAAGAGAGATTTGGTCTTTAATTGTTGAGACTTTTCACTAGTGTCAGATAAATAGTTTACTTTTATCGCCTTTAAAATCAATTTTAATAATAATCAACAATAACACACAGCATCATGGATCAACTTTTAAACAGTCCTATTCTTCCTTTTATTTTACTTTTTGCAGTCATGTATTTCTTCATGATCAGACCTCAGATGAATCGTCAAAAAAGAGAAAAAGAATTTCAAAATACCCTTAAGAAAGGGACTAAAGTCGTTACAACCAGTGGTATTCACGGTAAAATAACTGATGTCAATGAGACAGAGGGTACGGTAATCATAGAAACTCAAGCAGGAAAAATAAAATTTGAAAAATCTGCTATTTCTATGGAACTGAGTAAAAAATATAACCAAGAAGCCGTCAAGAAATAAACTTTCTTAAGTCTTCGTGCGATAGACTATTCTAATCGCTGACAGGTTTATAGGATTTCAAAATATACCACTTTTTTGGTGGTAGCTCATTACATAAACATGAGATAAGTATTCGCGTAAATACTAATCTCATGTTTTGTGTTTTATAGCATAAGAAATGAACGAAGACTGCTCACTGCCAACTGTCTACTACCAACTCCTCACTATTCACTCCCCACTATTCACTCCCCACTGTTCACTGCCTACTACCCACTGCCAACTGCCAACTCCCCACTACAAACTCCTCACTGCCTACTGCCACTGCAAACTGTCCACTGCCAACTACCTACTCCTCACTTCCCACTGAGAACTGCCCACTGCCTACTACCCACTGCCAACTCCCCATCTAACCTCTAAAACCTTAAATATTGTTACTCACACTATCACAAGCAATCTTATACTCCTCTAACAGTTTTTTAAAGATATCTGCAACAGGCATGACGTCATCAATCAAGCCTGCGACTTGACCAATTTCTAATTCGCCTTCCTGTAAATCACCTTCAAACATCCCTTTCTTGGCACGACCACGACCCAATAGAGCTTTTAGTTCATCGATAGAAGGGTTTTGAGAATACAATGCTTGGACCTGATTGAAAAAATCATTTTTAATCAATCTGACGGGAGCCAGTTCTTTGAGTGTCAGATAAGTGTCACCGTCTTTAGCATCAACGACAGCTTGTTTAAAAGCATCGTGCGAAGAAGCTTCTGTACTCGCGACGAAACGGGAGCCTATTTGCACAGCATCAGCGCCGAGAACCCTTGCTGCCAGTATAGCTTGTCCGGTAGCGATACCACCGGCAGCAATCAAAGGTATATTGATGGCGCGTTTGACCATGGGAATCAAGGTGAAAGTTGTTGTTTCTTCACGACCGTTGTGACCACCGGCTTCAAAACCTTCAGCAACTATGGCATCTACCCCTGCTTCCTGAGCTTTACGTGCAAACTTGACACTGCTGACTACATGGACAACTGTGATGCCGTATTTCTTAAGATGGGAAGTCCATGTTTTGGGATTTCCCGCAGAAGTAAATACAATGTTGACTTTTTCATCTATAATGGTTTTGACGTGTTGTTCTATATCGGGGTAGAGTAGTGGAAGGTTTACGCCAAAAGGTTTGTTAGTGCTGCGTTTGGTTTTAATAATATGCTCTTTGAGAATTTCAGGATACATAGAGCCTGCACCAATCAATCCCAAGCCGCCGGCATTACTCACGGCAGAAACTAAACGATGACCGCTGTTCCATACCATGCCACCTTGTATGATAGGATATTTTATGTTAAAAAGGTCTGTAATAGAAGTATTGAAAGTCATTAGTCAATAATTATTTTAAAGGTTTGAGAATGTGTGGTGTTTGTTGCCTGAATCAGATAAAAACCCGGCGCATAATTACCGGTGTCTAAAGTATTATAGGAGTTTTGACTCATATATGTTTGTATCAATTGCCCTCGAATATCATACATATGCAAGTCCATAGGTAAGAGATTTTCAGGAATGATAAGCTGTAAGGGGTGTCCTCGCTTAACGGGATTGGGGAAAACACTGATGTTTGCTATATCAGTTTTATCAAAATGCAATAAGAAGTATGCAGCTTTAAAATCAGGAATCCCATAACCATAATGTTCATCCGGGTTGTTGTACATATTTGCCGATTGTTTGATGTGTTTTCTTATCTCTCCCGGTTTTTGATCACGAAAAGCTTGCCATAAACAGGCTGTCAAACCGGCAATAATAGGTGCAGCAAAAGAAGTGCCGCTGCCAGTGACAATTTCGTTGGAGGGATTGACCAGTGCTGTTTGAACGCCTTGAGCACAAACATCCGGCTTGACCCTGCCATCGGCAGTATATCCCCAGGAGCTGAAAGGGGCTATAATACTATCTTTATCTACAGCGCCTACGGACAGCACGTTTGCTACATCAGCCGGTGCGCCAATATACCGCCAAGATTTGGTTCCCCAATTCCCGGCAGAGTTTACTAACAGCATCCCTTTTTCTGTGGCAATTTTGCTTCCTCGCGAGATAATCGTAGTGTTACCGTCAAGATCACTATAGGTGTGGTTGAAATCTGGATTGTCAAATTCTGTATAGCCCAGCGAAGTGGTAATAATATCCACTCCCAGACTATCTGCTTTCTCAGCGGCTTCTATCCAAAGACTTTCTTCATACGGGTGTTCTTGTGAGGTATCCTCAGAAATAAATAAATAATAAGAAGCATCGGGGGCTGTACCGGTGTATTCATTGTCAATATAGGCAGCTAATGTGCTCAAAACCATCGTGCCATGATAGTGTCTGGTATAGACGTCAGTTGTTTTGTCGATAAAATTGTAAGTTCCCAGTATTTGGTTGTTATCTCTTAGTCTGCTGAATGCGCCCATACTGTCAACTTTGATAAATCCGGCGTCTATGACTGCTATCTGCATGCCTTGTCCGGTATATCCTTTGTCGTGTAAGAATTGACCGTTGAGCATTTTGATTTGATGACTGGCAGCCCCGTAGTTTTCTGAGGTGGTGACCGCCAACTTGTCTGTGATGTTTTGATTGTTTTTGGACGGGTTTTCCTGTACAAGACCTAACAATTCTATGTATTTGATACTCTCCAGATTTTCTAATTGTTGTAAAGACGATTCTGATGCTCTCAGATGCAAACCGTTAAGCCATTTGGAATGTGCAATGATATCGACAGAATCTATTTGCGCCACCTGATCTATATAGTTAGAGAAAATGGGAACATCAGTGTCATCTATAGGTATTTGGTAGCGTTGGCGTCTGTCTAAAGCACGTTGCGATAGCATTTCTTCGGGATGAAGAAGATATTGTTCGGCTTGTGGTTTGTCTTTGAAAAAAACCCAAAGATCATACGACTGTGACCACAGAGAACATGGTATTGAGAAAAATACAAGTATGTAGAAACAGAATCTTAACATAGGGATTGTGCAAGGGATTTTTAGACATAGTCAGGGTAATCCTCATCAAAAGGATCTAAATCCTCATTGTCGTCAAAGTTATCAAAGCTGTCAAAAAGATTAGCTTCAAAGTGTTTGTCCTGAGCGTCTTTGGGCATTGTGCCTACTTTCAGGGTGGTTTGTGTTTCAGCTGTTGTGTCCGGTTTTAGATCGTGAACGATGACATAAAAAGTCCAGAATTTTAAAAAATCATACACATAGATCAGTTTTGAATCTTTATCGGAGCATATTTCGGCCAGTTTGATTTGATTCATCACCGGTGTCTGCTCACGTTCATTCATCGGAATCAATGGTATTTCTTCCCCTTGATCCCAATCATCATTGGTTTTATAAAAAGCTGCCATTTCTCCGGGGTTAAGTTCAAAACTCTCTATGATGGCATCGTGAAGTTGTTCCAATGTCTGAGAATCAGAGATGCTAATGTCTCTCAATACGTCTTCTTCAGTGTCTAATACACAGCGTAATATGATTTGCATAATTTATAGTGATTTATGACATTCTTTGTATTCAAAGGTAACAAAAGAAATGTTAAGACGGACGATTTTTTAAGATTTTCAAACCTATGGCACATTGCAAACAGTTTTTTGGTAAGCAAAATTCATTATTCAAGGTAATTAATGCTTGAGAATGCAGGGCGTTTTCTGTGTTGATGCCGAGAGTTTTAAACGTTTTGGTAATGTGATTCTGTTCCGGTTTTATGGCTTCCAGTAGTGAAGTGATGCTGTTGAAGTCAGGATTGCCCATATAGTGTTGGTAGGCAAATCTTAAAGGGATAACGACATTGATAATCAACAGGTCGATAAAACTTGCAGATGTTTTTTTGAGCCGTTTGTTATGGGTTTTGTCGAAGACGTAATGCGTCTGCCAATAGGTGCTTGTCCGGGTTTGTAAGTGTTTGTGAATAGTCGTATAATCTTCAGAGATGATTTGAGAAAAAATATTGGTTTTTTGAGTGTAGAGTTCTGCCAATTGAGACAATCTGATGGTTGGGAAGTTGGGTGGTCGTAAACGGTAATAATCTGCAGAGATGTTTGCCGGTTTGAGGTCGTATTTATGGGCAAGATATTTATAAATATCATTCAATTGACGGGCATAGGCAGAGGTATTGTCTTTTAATAACCCGGTAACCCCCATAAATAAAGCTTCTAAGTGTAGCGGGTGGTGCCGCTCTTTTTGAATGATGTTATAGTTTATGTGTAAAGCCATTTGCTGAAAGCATTCGCCATTACGTTGTAACCCAAAATAACGCGCTAATAAGATGAAAAGCATGTATTCCCAATCGTTGTTAATAGAGTTTAGAATACTGTTTAAACCTTGCGTTTTTTGTTCCAAACGACTGATGTACAGACGTTCTAACCATTTGTCTATAGCAAAGCTGTTAACGTCAGTGATATAAGGTGCGCAAGTAGGATGGGTATTTGCTTGCCCGGTCAGGGTGTTGTAGGTTTGCAAAAGATGCTGGCTTACCAATCCTTTGAGTTCCAGTGTGCTGATAGGTTCTTTGTTGGGTCTGAATACCGGAATATCGTCTTCCCATACTACGTGAAGGATAACATTGTTGTAGTGATCATCTTGTTCGTGGTTGTGGGCATACCAGTCAGATGATTTGAGGTGGATTTCTACATGACCGGCCCAGCGCTGGGTATTGATGGTGAGTTGAGCCTGTTGAAAATCAGGTCCTGAGTGTTGGTTGTAATACCCTGTTTTTTCTATGGATAAAGCTTCTCCCTGAGTAGTTTGTAAATCTTTGGTGTTAAACAATTGGTATTGCCAAATATGATGTAAAAAATCTTCTTTCATAGCTTTTAAAACATTAAGATTTCAGAAAATGGATGATTTTATTTAAGACTTCAGGTTTCCATAGTGTTTTATGGTGACCGAGTCCTGTGGTAATGAACAGTTCAGACTGATCTAAAACAGTGTCTATATGATGGGCTTCTTTGATATCGACTTCTGTGTCCTGAGTATCATGAACGATTAATACGGGAATTTTAACGTTCTCTGCAACTCTGTAGGTGGAAAGATTTTCAGAATCACTGCCTAATAGTTCATCTAACCGGTCTTTTAATAAACCACCTATTTTAGGTTTTAATTCCAGGCGTTTGACAAAATTGTTGCAAATGGTAGTAATGGAATTACCACTGCCTATCACTACCAGTTTTTTGATGTTAAATCCTTCTTTAACCGCATTCATAAGAGCCATGCCTCCCAGCGAATGACCTATAGCATAGGTGAAAGGACCATACTGTCTGTCGATCTCGTGGATGCAACTGATAAACTCTGTCATATTTGAGACCTTACCTTCCGAGTATCCATGTGCCGGAGCATCAAAACTAATAGCCTGTATATCATGATCCACACAGATTTTAGCAATACTGTGCAGCTGTGTGCCTCTTCCGGCCCATCCATGAACGATAAGCACTTTTTCGGGGCGTTGGTCGCAGTGGTAGACCTGAATTCTTTTGTCCAGAACAGGAATATAAAGTTTTTCTTTATGAGCCCGTTGAAACATGGTTTTTTCTCGATCAGGTGCCTTAAACTTATAAGGCGTTTGAAATAACTTAAGCGCAAGATTTGTAGCCAGTTTAGGAGAAATTACTTGTAGTAATTTTCCGGTATAAATAATGGGTCTGGGTATTGCAAAAACTTTTTTGTTAGCTTTAGACATGGGAATTGTTATTTTTGGACTGTAAAAATAAAGATTTATTCTTGGTTGAGTTAAACATAATATTGTCAAAAATTCTCTTAAAAGAAATTGTATAATAAATAACACACCCATTCTGAATCTTCTGCATAATGGCGAAAACTTTAGAATGGGGTGGGAAATAGGGTAGATTAATTAAGAATTGACAATTGTCATTTTTTTTTAAATAAAAAGAAATATGTTTGCAATACTTAAAATATCAAAAATAATAACCAATCTTATATTTACTAAATATGTTAGAATTAGTTTCTTACGATAATGCAATTTTACAAGCCGTAATTATGTTTACGGTGTTTGTCGGACTAGTTATCATGTTATTACTATTTATGTTTGGCGGTAAGAAGAAAAAATAATTAGAGTTTTCTGCGTTTTCTTTCTTTGGCTAATAAATCCAGCTCTCTATTGGTTTGATTACCTACAGAGGTGTTTTCATCAGCTCTTCTGATAAGGTAGGGCATCACATCACGTACCGGACCGAAAGGTAAATATTTTGTTGCGTTATAACCTTGATTTGAAAGGTTGTAGGTGATATGGTCACTCATGCCATAAAGTTGACCAAACCAAAATCTGTGGTCATTCTTGTTTAATCCTGATTGCTCTATCATGTTGATCAGCATGAGTGTACTTTTCTCATTGTGAGTACCCAGATATATAGCCATAGTGTCTATATGGTCAAACATAAATTTTACGGCATCATTATACATTTGGTCTGTATCAGCTTTGGTTTTGCAGATAGGATCAGGATATCCCATTTTTTCAGCGCGTTCGCGTTCTTTTTCCATATAAGCACCACGTACCAGTTTCATGCCTATATGAAAGCCTTTGTCGCGGGAACGTTCGTAAAGAGATTTTAGATAATCCAGTCTGTCATTACGGTACATTTGCAGGGTGCTATAGATGAGGGCTTTGTCTTTGTTGTATTTTTCCATAAGCATTTCAGCAACATCATCAGCGGCTTTTTGAATAGCGAAGTCTTCCGCATCAATCAATAGACGGACGTCGTGTTTTACAGATGCTTGAGCTACTTTTTCATACCTGGCAATGATGCGCTCCCATTCTTTAATTTCTTCATCGGTTAAAGCCTCTCCGGCGCTTACTTTTTCATAGAGTTTTTCTCTACCTATTCCTGTAGGTTTGAAAACGGTGAACGGCATATAAACTCTGTCTTTCGCCTTGTCTATAACTTCAAGTGTAATGTCAACAGCTTTGTCAAAAGCTTCTTCTTCCTGTTTGCCTTCCGCAGAATAATCAAATATCGAACAAACTTTTTTGGTGTACATTTTTTCTGCAGTAGGTATGCATTCGTCTATAGATACACCGCCACAAAAATGATTGAAAACAGTTGTTTTTATGATGCCTTCAATCGGTAAATGCATGTTTAAGGCGAATTTTGTGATTTTTGACCCTATTTTTACCATGGGCTCGTTTTTGATCATTTTAAAAAGGTAATAAGCCCTTTCTATCTCGGCGTTAGATTTCACTGCAAATGCAACTTCTGTGTTTTCAAAAATAGAATCTGGTAACATTAAATTGATGATTTTAGTGTTATAAAAAAATGTTTATTCTTTAAATTATTTGTATAAATCGCCTGAATAAATGACGAAAATTACAAACAATTTTCTAAAATGTAAAAATAAACATACCTATTCAACCTTTTTTATGATATTTGTCTTTTTTTAAACAAATATTTAAAAATTATGTCAAATGTATTGTTTAGGGGAAATACATATCAATACCTCAATAAATATTGTAAAAAAATAGCTTTTTCAAAAGTAATTGTTGTTGTTGATGAAAATACGTCAAAAATATGTTTGCCTGTTTTTGAAAATCTGGTAACATTTGACTTTGATTATATTGAAATTAAGCCCGGAGAGGCTTATAAAAACATGATCAGTGTTCAAAATATTTGGCAAAAACTGATAGACCTGGAAGTGGACCGCAACAGTCTCATCATCAATCTGGGTGGAGGTGTGGTAACTGATATGGGAGGTTTTGCAGCTTTGACCTATAAGAGAGGTCTGCCTTATATCAATATTCCAACAACATTGCTGGGTATGGTAGATGCGGCTATAGGTGGTAAAACCGGTGTGGATTTTAATGGTCTGAAAAATCAAATAGGTGTGATACAAGAGCCTTTGCTTGTAGGCATAGATCCTGTTTATTTGAAAACATTACCCCAAAGAGAATGTCTTTCCGGTATGGGAGAAGTCTATAAATACGGTTTTATGGCAGATGCAAAATTGTATCAAACACTGCAATCTTATAAAGACACTTACCCCTCTGATGAGGTTATAAAACGTTGCGTTAATATTAAAAAAAATATTGTATCTCAGGATCTTACGGAACAGGGTGTGCGCAAAACACTCAATTTTGGGCATACGTTGGGGCATGCCATAGAATCTTATTTCTTGACTAAACCTGAGGCGCAACAGTTAAGACATGGCGAAGCGGTTGCTATAGGTATGATTATGGCGCTATACCTGTCTCATGTCAAAACAGGTTTGCCGGAAGAAGTGTGCAGGGAAGGGCAACTGCTGTTAAAGTCCCGTTTTTCCACGCCTCAATTGTCTGATGAAGATCAAAAACATATCATCACTTATCTAAAGCACGATAAGAAAAACCGTCATGATACCTTGCAGTTTGTCTTACTAAAAAACATTGGACAAGCCGTATGGAATATAACAGTTACTACTGATGAGGTTTATCAGGCATTTGAAAATTATCAACGTCTTCTCTACACCTGAGGTAGTAATAAATCAGATGGTGTTATTTTATAATTCTACACAGATTTTAATAAACCTTTTGAGGTATTAACGTTCTTTTGATAAAAAATTAAAAGAAAATTATTAATTGGTTTTTGCTGTATCATTTAGTTTTGCTTTTACCAAAAAATATTTATTTATGTCCACCAAATTTACAATTTTACTTTTTCTATTATCGGTTAGTATATATGCTCAAACCTTATCATCAGTTATTGTTGATTCTCAAACGAATGAACCTATTCCGTTTGCAACGGTTACAGTGTCAGCCTATAATGGGGTTATGAGTAATGAAGAAGGGCGTTTTTCCATAAGTGTGGAAGACCCCAAACCTACAGATTCATTGACGGTGATGTGTATGGGGTATCAAACCTTACAACTCCCGGTTGACAAACCCGTGCCTGATCCTGTAAAACTTGTTGAAAATGTTTTTCAAACAGTGCCGGTATTTATTGAAACCAGGGCTCTAACTGCCGAAGATATTGTAGGTAAGGTCAAGGAAGGGTTAAATACCAATTACGATATTAACTATCAAAAAGCTCGGATTTTTTCACGAAACTCCGGTAACGACAACATCAAACGATTTAAACTGACGGTTAAAAAATCGACCGTTGACGGAATCAATCAAAATACGATGGATGACTTTACCAATAGTTTCAACAGAGATTATGTCTATCTCAATGAAACTTTGTCAGACGCTGTATTCAATGGTTTTAATACTGGTCATTATATCCCGTTGAGAACATTGATGATACAGTCTAAAGAGGAGTTGGCATCAGTTGATAAAATACAAGCCAAAGTCTTGCAGTTAATGCAGGAGAGTTTTAAAACAGATTCACGACTTATTATACGTACGGGTATTATACGTTTGGACAAAACAGAATCTATAGATAGTATTATCAAAACGATGAAATCTGATATTAAAGCGCAGAAAGACACCTTGGTTAGTACAGCAGATGATACTAAAAAAAGAGCGTTTATCTTTGATGACTTTTTCTTAAAAAAAGGGTCTAAAATTGACTTTTTGCTTAAATCTAACCGGTATAGATTTGCCAAAGAGGGTTATACGACTATAGATGGCAATTGGGTTTATATCTTGAGTTTTACCCCTAAGGGCAGAGCCAAATTTAAGGGTAAACTCTATGTCAATGCTGAGGATTTTGGGATAGTTAAGGCAGAATATCAATCAGCGCGTGCTGTTTATAATAAGCTTTTCAATATGTTTGGGGTTAAAGCGAATGAGCTGAGTTTAAAGGCTACGTATATTTTTAAACGGATTGATGGTAAGTATTTTTTGACCTATTTCAATAAATTGAATGTCAGTGAGTTTGGGGTTGATAGACCCTTTGATGTTATAGAAAAAAATTCTAATGTCAAAGGAAGAAAACGTATCAATAAACTAAAATTTAATCTTGATATATACGGTGTTAATACCAATAAAACCGAAGTTGTTTTTTCTAATTACAGACCGGTGTTCAAGGAAACTTTTGAGGGCTTTAAACCCACTAAAGATTATACAAAAAAGGTGTTAAATGCCTATGATCCATCATTCTGGAGGGGTTATAATATTCTGACGCCCGAAAAAGCTGTTGAGCAAATCAAAGTGGAGGAATAATACGCTGTGGCTGTGTCAGTCTTTTGCCTATGGCTTTTTTGTGGTTTACTGATTGAGAATTAAGATGGAGCGTTTGTGTTCAATGTGGGCTTTGTGGTTTTGAGACGGAAGGCATAAGGTCAAACACCAAAATCTTTGCGTGCGTTGCGGTGAACTTAGCTTTTTTGTAGTTAGAATAAACCCACTGCCCACAACACACTGTGCCAACTACCCACTGCAAACTACTCACTGCTGACTACCCACTGCCTACTGCAAACTACACACTCCCCACTGCCTACTGCCAACTTCAAACTACCCACTACACACTCCATCCTCACCCTTCACATTCCTTAAAAGCTTTGCTTGTACAAGGTCCGTTAAATTTTAGATGAATTTCGGTGATGGCCTTGGTTTTATTGGTGTAAAAGATGTCGGTTCCCATTTCTTGTAAAAAACCGCCCCGTTTAAGGACGTCTTGGGCAATAAGTTTCATGCCGCTAAAATAAATGCCACCCCGGTTCTTTTGCCACCGTTTCACTTCGTGTGTCAGCCATTCGGCAGCGCCGAGATCGATAAAATTAATCCCTCTGCTCACCACCAGAATATTCTGAACTTCGTTATTGTCATAAAGCTCATCAAAAAAGTCCGCAATCCTTTCTATAGCGGCAAAATATAGTGAGCCGTCTATACGAACCACCTTGAGATTGGAGCATTCCTTTAAGCCTTCAGCCCTGATAAGGTTGACAAATTTATGCTCTTCATTAATCCCCAATACAGCAATATTGGGGTTTGAAGTGCGCTCCAGATAAAAATACAGGGATGCAATTACTCCGGCCAATACGGCAAACTGTAATTCAAAAAATAAAGTCCCCAAAAAGGTGATGCCCAGAACAACAGTTTCTTTATTACTGCTTTTGACAATCTGTCTGATACGTTTAAAATCAATCAGCCGGTAGCCAACCAAAATGATAATACCAGCCATAGCTGCCATTGGCAGATAGGAAGCGTATTCAATAAAAAAGAAAACGGTAATCAGGAGGAATATGGATGAAAAGACAGATGCCATCGGGGTTTTTGCACTCAACCTGTAGTTGAGAAAGCTACGGGAAAAGGAACCTGATCCGGCATAACTTGAAAAAAAACTCCCAACAAGATTAGCCATACCCTGACCAATAAACTCCTGATTGGTATCTATACGTTGGTGCGATTGTAAGGCAATACTGCGGGAAATTGAAATAGCTTCAATGAGACCGAGTAAAGCCAGTACCAATGCTCCTGAACTCATGCGTTGTACATTGTCAAAACTCAAATCCGGTATTTCAAACGGTGGAAGTGAAGCGGGCACACGTCCTATGGTTTCTATGCCCAGGGATTGACCACCGATAGCCCAGGCTAATAAGGTACTTATAACCATGGCAATTAGCAGGTAAAACTTCGACAAAGGTTTGATGTATTGTTGGACAACAACTGCTATGCCAATGGTGACTACAGCTATAAGAACTGTCCACGGATTAATGTTTGCAATATGCTTTACAATGTAGCCGGCAATCTCTATGATAGAGCTGCCCCGTGGGATGTTGAGACTGAATACATGGCGCAATTGCTTGAAAGCAATCAATATACCGGCACCGGCAGTAAAGCCCACAATGACCGAATGTGATACAAAGTTGACTAACTTACCCATTTTTAAAATACCCATCATCAGTTTAAAAAAACCGGCAAGAAACGACAACACCATGGCTAAGGTGATGAAGGCTTCCAGATCATTGTCCGGATTTACAAAATGTGATAAAGTGGTATAAACGACTATAGAGCTTGCAGTAGTAGGCCCGGATACCAAATGATAAGACGACCCGAAAAGCGCCGCTATCACCGGTGTTACTAATGCGGTGTAAAACCCGTAAATAGGTGGTAAACCGGCAATCATCGCAAAAGCAATGGCTTGTGGTAAAACGATAAAACTGGTGGTAAAACCGGCTAATAGATCATCTTTCCATGTCGTTTTGACCAATGTCAACCAGTTGAGAAATGGAAATAACTTGTTCATCGGATTATAAATTAAACCATCTTAAAGATTTTCCAGAATAAATGCTGTCATACGTCTGTACAACTGTAATCTTGTATTCTTACGTTGATAAATACCGTGGTTGCTGTCCGGGTAGATTTCGGTATCAAAAAGTTTGTCGGCATCAATCAGTGCGTTAATCATACGCATGGTGTTTTGTAC
>PDQD01000014.1 GCA_002747695.1 Flavobacteriia bacterium | reverse complement strand
ATCATCAATGATGGCGAACGTATTGCTCAGATGGTCATCGCCCGTCACGAAAGAGTGGACTGGCAGGAAGTAGATAGTCTGGACCAAACCGAACGTGGTGCCGGAGGATTTGGCAGTACAGGCGTATAGTCATTACGCGGTTTTTCAACCGGTCAGAAGCCCACAGGCATCAGAAGATTCTTTATCAACTTTTTAACATTTTTATGAAGACTCTGTCTGCAAATTGCATTATTTTTAACCCACGTTCTGCACTAAATTTTTGTATGACTGCTAAGCCTTTGGACGACCCGAATACAGCATTTCTTTTCTATGAGATTAGCGTACAGGGGCGTACACTTACCTCATGAAACACACATGGTCTCAGAGCTTACATACTCATACAAAAATTTAGTGCACAACACAGGTTAACACACTCATTGTCAACTCAAAAACAAACACCACATGTTACAGACAGCTAAATGGTTTATCATCTTGCTACTCTCCACTTTATCAATGTTAGCTCAAGATACTTTTACCAATAGAGAAAACAGCCAATACACTTTTAAAACGCTCAAAAATCTGGAAGCTACCCCTATAGAGAATCAGAGTTATTCCGGAACCTGCTGGAGTTTTTCTTCGCTTTCGTTCTTAGAATCAGAGATTTTACGACTGACCAACAAAGAGGTTAACCTCTCAGAAATGTACGTGGTGCGTAATGCCTATTTAGGTAAAGCTGAGAATTATTTGCGTATGAACGGGCATTCTAATTTTGCACAGGGTGGTGCTTTTCACGATGCGTTATGGGTCTGGAAACACTACGGTATGATGCCGGAACATGAGTATATGGGTTTAAACTACGGTTATGACAAACACAACCACAGTGAATTAGAAATCGTCTTAAAATCCTTAGTAGAATCGTTTAACAAAAAAACGATGAAAGATCAATTGACGACCAACTGGAAAGAAATCTATACCGGTGTGGTTGATTCCTACTTAGGACACCTACCCGCTGATGTACACAAGCATACTTTTACAATTGATGGTCGCACTTACACCCCTTTTACTTACGCCGAATCACTGGGATTAAACCCTGATGATTATATAAGTCTGACCTCATTTACGCACCATCCGTTTTATGAGCCTTTTGTCATAGAAATACCGGATAACTGGAACATGAAAAGCAGTTATAACCTTCCATTAGACGAATTGATGTCAGTTTTGGAACAAGCCATTATGTCCGGCTACTCCTTTGCGTGGGGCGCTGATGTTTCAGAAAAAGGGTTCTCTGCCAGAGATGCTTTGGCTATTGTTCCTGAGGATGAAGCCACAGTCAAAGAAAAAGGCAAAGGAGAATTGTACTTTACAGACGAAGACGACAAAAAAATCAACAATGCTTTTATGATTCCCGGCAAAGAAAAACTGGTCTCTCAAGACGAACGTCAACACGCTTTTGATGTACAGACCACTACTGATGACCACGGACTCCATGCTACAGGTATCGTGGAAGATCAAAATGGCACTAAGTATTTTGTCATGAAAAACTCCTGGGGAACAGAACACAATGACCGTGGCGGCTATTTTTACGCGTCTTTCCCCTATGTACGTTACAAAACAATCTCAGTTTACATCCACAAAGATGCATTGCCTAAACAGCTGAGAAAGAAATTAGGTATTAAATAGAATTAGTGGGGTAAAAATACAAACACAATGCCTTCCGGGTCATCACATCACCTGAGCTAAACGGAAAATAATTTTGTTGATAATAACATTAGTATCGACAAACATTAAGCTAAAGACACCGGCAAGAATGATCAGGCGGATAATGTTATGCAGGTAAACATAACGTTGTTTGGAGTGGCTAAACCAAATCAGCACACCGACAACAGTCAGTCCAAATAGGGCGATGACAAAGTAATAGCGCATCATACCCACTTCAGGATATTGCATGACAAACATGATGGGGATAACACTCAATACGATTACAAATGTTATGAGGAGTTTGGTAAACTGTTCACCATAACTGATGACAATGGTTTTATAATTAAACAACATGTCCCCTTTGAGGTTTTCTAAATCTTTGATCAGGTCTTTTATAATCAACAAAAAGAACAAAAATGATGCATGGACAAAGATGATATCCGTGAAATTCTTATAGTAAGCAAACAAGACAAAAAACGGCAGAATACTCAAGGTAGCCCCACCCAGTAAACCTACTAACGGATAACGCTTGAGTTTATGGGAATACAGCCAAATAAGGAAAATATAAACTGCAAAAAACAAAGCTGCACGCCAGGAGACTGAAAGACTGAGGAAAAATCCTAAAAAATTAAGAAAAAAGTAGCTTTTCAGTTTAAAACCCTGACTGATATACGTATCTATATGGGTTCTTATCGGTCTGTTGATGGCATCTTTACCCTTATCGTAAAAGTGGTTGATGATATAACCGGCGGCTACCACTACAGAAGTTGCCAGCAGTAAAGCCCATAAATTGTAATCCAATAAAACCTGAGACAATGTTTTGTTAGGTGCAAAAACAAAAATAGCAGATAAGAGCTGAGCCACAAAGATTACGGCGATAACATAACCTCTGACCACAGAAAATAAACTGATAAATTTTTTGTAGAAAGGCGCATTTTGCTTGGTATGTGTTATGGCTTTATCCAATAAGTCCATAGTCATTTGGAATAAAAAACTGCTAATTCAATTTCAAAGAAAACCTTTAGATTTTACTTGACAAGATTAACTGCGTTAAATTTTTTCTAAAATAGTATAGGAAAAGGGATTTTTAAAACCTGTAAACCAACTCCAGTTTATAGGTTTTTAAAAGTTTCTTGGTTTTTTCGTAGTCCTGAGTAAAGCCCAGAAAATAGCCACCACCACCTGAACCACAGAGCTTTAGATAATAATCTCCACTATCTAAACCTTTCTGCCATAGGCCTTGCATTTTGGAAGGAATCATAGGCTTGAAATGATTGAGCACTATTTTTGACAAATGCTTGACGTTGCCAAACAAAGATTGTACATCGCCTTTAAGAAAATCATGAATACTGGCATCTGTGTACTTAGCAAATTCTTCTTTTACCATAGTTCTGAAACCTTCGTTTTTTAGATTTTCCATAAAGATTTCTACCATAGGTGCGGTTTCACCTACTTGTTCAGAATCTATCAAGAAAACAGCGCCTTTGCCATTGTTTTGCGAAGGAATACCGGTAGCTTCCAAATCGTTTTTTGAATGGATAAGAATAGGAATGCTCAAATAGCTGTTTAAGGGATCCAAGCCTGAACTCGTACCATGAAAAAAGGACTCCATGGCACCAAAAATACTTTTCAGTTTTAATAATTTTGCTCTGGTAAGATTTTCTAAAACAGTTATCTTATTATTGGCATACCTGTCATAAACAGCAGCAACCAGAGCACCGGAACTTCCCACCCCATAACCTTGAGGGATACTGGAATCAAAGTACATACCTTCATCCAAATCTTTTTTAAATACGTCCCAGCGTAAATCCACCAGATTGTTCTCCAATGCCTTCAAATGCTTATAGAAACGTATCAAATGTTCGTTAGACTCCTTTTGGGCTTGAGTCAATGTATCGGACTTCAACAAAGCGCCTCTGTAAGAATCGTATGGAATAGCAAGACCTTTTGAATCCTTGATAATACCATATTCTCCAAAGAGTAAAATCTTAGCGTAAAAAAGTGGCCCTCTCATTGTTTTCTGGATATTTTTTCTGATACGTTATATTTAGTCAATCCTAACAGCACCAACACCTACATGGTCGCAAATATACTGATTATTTTCACAAAACGGCACTAAGTCCTTTATTATGAAAGATTTTACCTGTTCCTCAACAGACCGGGGATACAGTACGTGCACATTGGCTCCTGCATCAAGTGTAAACCCTACGGGGACCTGGGTTTCAGCTCTAAAATCCCAGATACGTTGGATCACACTCAGGGTATGAGGTTTCATCAACACAAAATAAGGATTGGCAGTCATCATCATGGCATGCAAACTCAAAGCCTCTGACTCCATGATGTTTACAAAACCCTCAACATCGCCGGACTCTAAGACAGACATGAGTTTTAAAATATTGTTTTGTGCCTGTTCAAAACGTTGTTCGGCAAAGGGGTGGTCAACCATCAAAGCATGACCAACAGTACTGGAAACCTTCTTTACTCCCTTATCAATCAACAAAATTGTATCTCTATAATCCTTAAACACAGGATGCACTGAGGCACTTTGATCCAGCCCATACAGATTGCTACTATCTTTGATAGCAGTGTGTTCACCCCATAAGACATGAGATCCTTTGACACTGCGCGATGCACTACCAGAACCCAGCCTGGCTAAAAAAGATGCTTTTTTAAAGAAATAATCATCAGTCATGTCCGGATTTATGCCCTTTTCAATGCTCATCACACACAAAGCCAAAGCGGCAAAACCACTGGCAGACGACGCAATACCACTACTGTGCGGAAAAGAGTTGTAAGTGTCAATCTGAAAATCAAGTGTGTCGACAAAAGGGCAATAGGGTTGTATGTTTTTTAAAAAACCTTCAATCTTGGGCAAAAATTCAGGTTTTGGAGTTTTATCAAGACTGATATTCAGGGTAGGTTTACCACTTGATTGCGTTTCATAAGCAACGGTTGTTCTGGTAAAAGCCTTGTCCAGCGTAAAACTCAAAGAGGTATTTTTGGGCAACTGCCGGCCATATTTACCCCAATATTTAACAATCGCAATATTACTGGGCGCTTGCCAGGTTACCTGACCTTTAAGGTCTATTACCGGTTTGGCACATACAAATTCAGCGTGAATCATATCAAATATTTAATTAAGACAAAAGTACATGAATTTTATGATTTGTTTGTCCGTGTAAAACTAATGAGATATAAGACTACTCCATTGTTAAATTTAACCCAAACAGTCATAGGGTCATAGTATTGATAGCACAATGCTTAGTATATACAAAAAAACATTGTTAGCAACCTGTCTCAGTATATCAGATAATAGATTGCCTAGTGTTAAGCAAGAACTAATTCTCATCATTTTTTATATATTTGAATGAGATTTTCATCATTATTCAAAATTTATAAGACTTAGATACCGCTCAGATCTCTCTTTACTAACATTGATAAAAACACGAACAAAATCACATTGATACTTTGTGGATTAGTTTTTAATCCATGAGCATTTTTACAAAAACATCATACACAAAAAAAAAAGAACTCAACCATGAACAAGCTTACAAAAAAACTCAGCATCATTATCTTACCATCATTGTTTTGGGTGATTTTAACAGCGGTGGGCTTTGGCGCGCAAAGCCTGTCAAACACCATCGAATTATTAATCATTTTTATACTGTCACTTATAGGTGCTCTAATTCCTGAAAGACTGATAAACTTCAAATATCTTATGATAATCCTTTTAATAATCGTATTTTTGGCGCGGTTATTGACACCAAGCATACCCGAATAGCAATTTTTAAATCCAATTTTTTACTATGATGCACAAAATTTTTTACGTTTTAGCCTTAGCATTGGTCTTCAGCGCTTGTAAGACTGACAAAACAAAATCAACCACAATAGACGAGCATTCTGCGGAATATGCCTTAGACTACGAAGGTGTTTACAAAGGGACTTATCCTTGCGCCGATTGTAGTGGTATTCAAGTCGCACTTACATTGAACCCTGATAAGACTTTTGTTTATGAAACTGTTTATATGGACAAAAAAGACGGACGTTTTGTGTATAAAGGTAATTATACCGTAAAAGAAAACACCCTGACCATTCAACAAAACGATAAACCTAAATATTTTCTCGTAGGTGAAAGTGCCTTAACTTTTATGGGTGATAGTTTAAAACCTAATACCGGAGAATTAGCCGATTTTTACCTCTTAAAGAAACAAAGAGCGTTTGACTATCAAGGTCAATACGAAACCTTTAATGAAGACAAAGGCGGTTATACACAAACCCTTTCCATACAACCCAAAGCTAATGCCTATGACATTGTGTTTTCAGCATCTAAAGTCAAAAACAGGGAGAATTGCCATTTTACAGGTGTAGGACAGGTAAAAAATGACACCCTTTGGGTCAATATCTCTAATGAGAAAGACAAAGAAGTCCTTATGTATATTGCGCCTTCTCATGACAATATAGGTGTAGAAGTCTTTACACCCAATTTTGACGAACGCTTTTATATGATGCGCTATTGTGGTGGCGGTAGTTCGCTGGCAGGAAAATACATCAAAAACAGCATTACGGCAAACAGTATTGGTGTTTTCAATAACCAAAATACTATTGCAGAGGTTTTACACACATTACCCAATGTTCAGATAGAGAAAAAAGCAGGTAAAGGTGAATTTGCAGAAGATGTGTATGATGATTATGAAGTTTTTAATCACAACTCCAAATCGCTTTTTACAGTTACGCCTGAAAAACAAGGTGATGTACATCAAAAAATCAATCGTGTAAAAATTAACAGTCCGTTCTTCAAAACTGCAAAA
>PDQD01000049.1 GCA_002747695.1 Flavobacteriia bacterium | reverse complement strand
AGTGTTTTTTATACATGAAGACTTCAGGTTTAGGATTGATTGTTTTCTAAGGTTCCGAAACAAGTTGTATAATGAATAGAATAATCCGTAAAACCTTAAAAAAATCACGTATTTTTGTTGTAAACAATAAAACCGGTTGTTTATGAATCTTGTCCAACCTTATTCCCGTTTTTCAGATTTTGATATTGACCTTTTTAAGACTGGCAAACACTATCATATTTACCAAAAAATGGGGGCTTTCCCCATGAACTTCAATGGTCAGGAAGGGGTGTATTTTGCCGTGTGGGCACCTTCGGCAAAAGCAGTATCAGTTGTTGGGAATTTTAATGCCTGGAATGGAGAGCATCATGAGTTGTTTCCGCGTTGGGATAGTTCCGGTATATGGGAAGGCTTTATTCCGGGTATTCAATCAGGAGAACTTTACAAATATAAGATTCATTCAAAGCATCAGAATATCATTACTTACAAAGCGGATCCCTATGGCAGATTTTGTGAAACACCGCCCCAAACAGCATCGGTTGTTTGGCAGGATGGTTATGCTTGGCAAGATGCCTATTGGATGTCACACAGACATAAAAAAAATGCGCATGACAGTCCGATGTCTATCTATGAAGTGCATTTGGGCTCCTGGCGAAGACATATACAGGACAACCGTGCTTTGACTTATAGGGAATTGGCTGTAGAATTGGTGAATTATGTCAAAGATATGGGGTTTACACATCTGGAGTTGATGCCGGTAATGGAGTATCCTTTTGACCCGTCCTGGGGCTATCAGATTACAGGATTTTACGCGCCCACCTCACGTTTTGGTACACCTGAGGATTTTAAGTTTTTGATAGATAAATGCCACAGAGCCGGTATAGGGGTAATTTTGGATTGGGTACCGTCGCACTTTCCGGAAGACGCTCATGGATTAGCCAAATTTGATGGTACACATGTTTATGAACACCCGGATTATAAAAAAGGTTATCATCCGGATTGGAAAAGCCTGATTTTTAATTATGAACGACCGGAGGTCAAATCTTTTTTGATCAGCAATGCCATTTATTGGCTTAAAGAGTTTCATATAGACGGCTTACGTGTAGATGCCGTAAGCTCTGTATTGTTTTTAGATTATTCAAGAGAAGAAGGTGAATGGGAGCCCAACGAATACGGAGGCAGGGAAAACCTTGCGGCAATGGACTTTGTAAGGGAACTCAATACAGCTGTTTACAAAGAATTTCCGGATGTGCAAACTATAGCTGAAGAGAGTACAGACTACCCTGATATAACCAAGCCGGTGTTTATGCATGGTTTGGGTTTTGGTATGAAATGGATGATGGGATGGATGCACGATACTCTGGACTTTTTCAAAAGAGAGCCGGTTCACAGACAACACCATTACTACGACATCTGCTTTTCAATAGCCTATGTGTTTAGTGAGAATTTTGTTCTGCCTTTATCTCATGATGAAGTCGTTCATGGAAAATCTGCTTTGATTGGTAAAATGCCGGGTGATGAATGGCAAAAATTTGCCAACCTAAGATTGCTGTATGCCTATATGTATGCGCATCCCGGAACAAAACTATTGTTTATGGGAAGTGACATAGGTCAGTATAACGAATGGAATTTTGACACGAGTTTAGAATGGGATTTATTGCAATACGATGTGCATGCCGGTCTTCAGGCAACGGTAAGAGCACTTAATAAGTTTTATAAAAAACATGCGCCTTTTTATGCCAAACAATTCTCTGATGAGGGCTTTGAGTGGATTACTTATACTGATGTGGAAAATACGGTCATTGTATTTATGCGTAAAGCTAAGTCCTGGCGCAATATGATTATTGTGGCTTGTAATTTCACTCCGAATGTCATAGAACATTACAGCATAGGTTTACCATTACAAGGCAAGCTGGAAGAGGTCTTCAATTCTGATGCCGTGGAATTTGCCGGTAGTGGGGTGCATAATAAAAAACTAATTAAGATTTCAGATAAACCTTTTCAGGATAAACCTTATTCGGCAGAAATTACCTTACCGCCTTTGGGAGCTGTATATTTTAAAGTTAAAAGACGTTAGTATATGACCAAAGTAGTAAGGCCTGATAAGATGCCGGTATTTTATTTGCCATTGTTGTTTTTTGTGTTGTCTGTGTGTATCGGATTGCTTTTAAGGGCTAATAATGCTTACTCCTGGTTTGATCTGGCGTATAACCGTTTACTACAAGCCCATTCGCATGTTACTTTTCTGGGATGGGGATTTTTGGCAACTCTGGTGCTTATTCATAAAAAAAAACAAGTCACATTTGATTCTGTATTCCGGGTGTTGTGGTTACTGTTAAATGTAGCCGTGACAGGTATGTTAGTTGCTTTTATTTATGTAGGTTATAAACCGCCGTCTATAGCCTTTTTAGTTTTGTTTTTATTGACTTCTTATATCTATTTGATAAAACTGTACAGGAAGCTGGGTAGTCATAGGTCCTTATCAAATAAATTGATACGTTGGGGAATCATCTATTACTTTATATCGAGTTTAGCCGTGTGGATTATTCCGGTTGTTTTACTCAAAACAGGTAAGGATTGGCTCTATTATGACCTTATATACTTTTATTTACATTTTTTGTATAATGGTTATTTTGTTTTTGTGATTCTTGGACTTATTTTACACCAAATTTGTAAGCATAATCCGGAGCATAGTTATTTGAAAAAGGCTTTTTTATGGTTGAATATGGCCGTTGTTCCGGCATATTTTCTTTCGTTGTATTGGCATACAACCCGGAGTTTCGTTTTGTACTTTGGAAGTATTTCAGGAACTTTTCAGTTGATTGGTTTAGGGTTTTTATTGGGTGGAATTTATAAAACGACATCAGCAAAGTTATCGGGTGTTCTTAGAATGATTCTCGTTATTTTTAGTATAAAAGTTGTATTACAGTTTTTAAGTGCTTTTCCTTCATTGGCAGAAAAAGTATTGACTTTTAAGCCTTATTTTGTGATTGGATATATACATTGGGTTGGTCTGGGTTTCATCAGTATGAGTCTCCTATGGCTATACGGATTTAAAGAGCGTTTGATGAAACGTTTGGCATTTATCTTTTTTATCTCAGGATTTTTATTGACTGAATTGATGTTGTTTTATCAGGGAACAGCCATTATGTATGGGTTGTCACTGATTAAACCTTATAATGTGTATTTGTTTTTGGGCAGTGTATTAATTGTTATAGGGGTTGTTTTGTTTTTAATACAAGCAAGACAGCAACGCTGACGTATAAAAACAATAAAAATAAACCCATGAAAATGCGGGTTAGTTTTGCGGTGGCAAAAAACCTCTATAACTGGAGTTAATTTACAATTCAGTATTGGATTGTTTTTGGTAAGCAGAGGGTGTTGTGCCGGTTAGCCGTTTAAAAAAGCGGGTAAATGAGGCTGTTGAACTGAACTGTAAATGATCTGCTATTTCATTGATGGTCATATTACTATCAGACAGTAATAACCCGGCTTCTTGGGCTAATTGTTCATCAATGATATGTCTTGGCGTAGTGTTTTTTTCTTTTTTGATAAGTTCTATCAGGTATTTAGTGCTTACACAGAGTTCACCGGCATAGAAATCCAGCGATTTTTCTTCAGGCAGATAGACTTGAATCAATTCTTTAAACTTTGGATAAATACCTGTGGCAGTTTTAGTGATTTTTATACGATCTTCGGTATGGTTGAGATAAATTTCAGCCAAGTGAAAGAGTAGGGCAAAGATGGTGGATTTGATGATTTCATTCTGGTAAGGACTGTCTTTTTCAGCAACCTTAGATAAATACTGAAACATAATGAGAATGGTTTCCGCATGTTGTTCATCCATAGGGAAGACACAATCATCATGGTTACGAAAATACTCCAGTTTAAAGATGAGATTGGTGTCAGAAAAGTATTTAAACAAATAGAATTTGTCAAAAAACAAAATGTTCATTTTGAAATCATCAGATGCCTCTTCAAATTGTATAATACTTGCCGGTGTTCCCGTAAATATTTGGTTTTTTTTAAAAGTGTTTTTGACACCGTTGACACTCACTTTAAGGGTGCCTTGCAGACAAATCGCAACAATAAAAAAATCAGTTTTAAAGGGTGTTTCCAAAAAATTGGTGATGCTGTCATTGGAGGTTATATAATAGGGTTTCTCCCAATTTTTCCCAAAATAGGACAGTGTCTGCGTGATATTTTTGTAATAAGTATCCAAAAGTTATATAAAATAAAAGGCAAACATACATAAAACCTTTGAGTACATCACAACAATTAAAAAAAGTGTTTGAACTAATTTAGGAATATTAGCCTACTGCTCACTGCTCACTGCCCACTACCTACTGCCCACTACCTACTGCCTTCTACACACTCCCCACTGCTTACTGCCTACTGTAAACTGCCTACTACATACTATGTACTGCTCACTGCCAACTGAAAACTGCCCACTACGCACTGCCCATTACCCACGACATCATTGCTCTAACCAGTTTTTAAAAGCTTTGACCCGTTCGCGGCTAACGATAATAGGTTCTTCGGTATAATACTTTGTTTTAATCATCAAGCGGTGATTGGAGTGGTATAAAATATCATCTATGGCTTTGATATTGATGATATGTTTGCGGTTGAGTTTAAAGAAAGTATTAGTATTCAGATTTTGAGACAATTGTTCCAATGAACTGTCAATAATATGACTTGAATGGTCAAATGTGTGACAATGGGTAATATGATTTTGGCTGTAAATAAAAGCGATATTGTCTGTCTCTATCACTTTGATTTGATTGCCGGTATAGATTGTCAGACGTTCCTTGTAGGATGGTTTGGGGTAAAGAATGGCTTTGATTTGCTCAATGTCTAAAGTGTTGTGATTGGTTGAGGTTTTATTGAACAGGTGTTTGAATTTGTGTACAGCTGTTGACAATTCGTCTTCGTTTATGGGTTTTAAAAGGTAATCTACACTGTTCAGTTTAAATGCTTTCAGTGTGTATGAGTCATAAGCTGTAGTGAAAATAATAGGTGATTGGCAGGTCACCTGCTCGAAGATTTCAAAAGATAAGCCGTCAGAGAGTTGGATGTCGAGAAAAATCAAATCGGGGGCAGGATTTGATTGTAGCCAATCGATACTTTGCTTGACAGAGTGCAATAAGGTCAAAACATCTATATCGAGGTCACTCAACAAGCGTCCTAACCGCCGTGCAGCGGGTTTTTCATCTTCTATAATCAGGGCTTTAATCATGGTTTACGCTGATGTTTTTTGTGGTTACCTCAGAATGCCGTTTGTTATAAACGACACCGGAGCAAAATATATCCCAAAAATAAAATAAATACAGTGTAAATTCAAATTCTAAGTTTTGATCTCCTATTATTACTATAAACACACTGTAAAAACCCGGTAAAAATCCCAATAATAGTGTAGCATCTTAACCGAATTTTTTGTATGTTTACGGAGAGGTCTTTAATTGAAGTGTTATACTTTTTTGAGTTATAGTTGCGTTTATAGATATACCATTCCTCCGGAATCTCTAAAGGCTCACAGAAACTATAGATGTTTGATTAACAGGGTAGTGTCTTTTGGGCTTTAAAAGATGATCATACAATGTAAAATTAAAACAACTGATTATTAGTGGTGTGTTTTGCTGTAGTCAGTGCGATAAAATAGAATAGTTACAAACTTAAAATTAAATTCAAATGGCAGTAAGTTATTTTTACGGAAACACCATGGTGTCTTCTCAAGAGGTTGCAGAAAAAAATGTAATGGGATCTTTTCAAAAGTTTAACAAGAGTATCCTCAAGGGGGAAGATCCTTTGCTTATGTTCAGGAATGGAAGTGTTAAATTCCATGAGATTAATGACAACACAGATTTGAATATTCCCAACCGTACGCCTATTGGTATAGGAAAGCCTTTGAGTATTGAAATTCTTTGTGTGTATACCGGAGATGCGCCTAACAAACTGTTTGGCGGTAAAAAGGACTTATTGGTTGTTTCAGGTGTTCGGGCAACGAATACCCACGACGAATCGCCACGCGCCATAAATCAACTCGTCAAAAAAGTTGAAGATTACCAATACATTCAACCGTCGGCTTTTGTGCAGGGGTCTCCAATTATTTATTATACGCCTGCTGTAGATGTCAGTACAATTTTGTGTTCCTTGGAAATGGTTGCCGATACCTTTTCAGACAGTACATTCGAAAGCATTTCACATCTTTTTGACAAAGCAGCCAATATTCCGGTGTTCTTTACCTCAAGTATGTATTTATTAGCCGGGTCGTCTATCGTAAAAATGGCGGGTGAACTGGGTAAAGCGCTGTTTGAAAGTAAGGCTTTTATGAAAGATAATATTCCGTTTTATTTTGATTCGCCGGATATGCCTTTGGCTAATGCCCGTGCAGCTGTAGTCTATAATGATAAAGACGAGTATAAATTTAAAGATTACAGACCCGGTTTTATTAAGACCGGTGAGGAATACAGAAAGGCTCTGGTTCATAAACAAACGGGCAAAGAATACAAGGGAGAAGCACCTTATATATTGTTGAGTATTGATGGTAGAGACAGGGATCAGGAATTGAATGAATTCAGTCCAAAAATAGCCGCAGCGTCTATTCTGGAAAAGTTCTATGGTGCTGATATCGAAACTAAAAGTACAGAAATCATAGAAGATGCCATGATGCTTTATAATGATTTGACCTATCACAATAAAGCCTTGAAGCTTCAGGAAGATATGAAAAAGCTTAACGCTAATTCTAAAGCGTACAAAAAAGCGAAAGAATTGTTTAATGCCTATAAAAGAAATATACAGCATGAACAATTTAAAATAATTAAGTAGGCAAACCTACG
>PDQD01000068.1 GCA_002747695.1 Flavobacteriia bacterium | reverse complement strand
GGCATACTCGGCATGTATGACTTTAATGCCTGGTTGATAGAATATGGTACAGACCTGGATCCGGATGCTATTATGAAACTGACAAACCCGGATGGTACACCGATGAAATATAACCCGCCCCTTATTGGGTATAAACAATTACTCAATTTTGAAGTAACCTCATTGCCTCATACAGGAGCCTACTTTATGTTTGTGGGTATGTTATTGACGGTAGTGGCCTTTTTTGTAGGCAAACGTTCCTCTGGTAAAAAGAACGTTGAAGTCTAAGAGATTTATTAAAACCAGCTTTACATTCACATAGTGCTGTTTAGATTATATTTAATACATCGAAACTGTATTATTAACCTATGCCGTAACGGCTAATAAAGCAGATGTGACTACTCCATAGGAGTTATAGTTAACAAACCCCGACACAAGAGTTGGAAGGAATTATTAAATTTATTACCATTAATAAGTTGTCTGATAGCTGAGCATGAAAAAAGTTATGTGTTGCCGTCAGTAGTTAATTTTTAAATCCTAATTTATTTTTAAGATGAAAAGAATACTATTATTTATTATCCCAGTTTTAATATTTATTACAGGCTGTAAAGTCGAACCGAAACCTATTGATTACGGAAAAGACACCTGTCACTTTTGTAAAATGAATATCGTTGACAAAACGCATGCAGCCGAAATTGTCACCAAAAAAGGTAAAGCATTTAAATACGACGCCATAGAGTGTATGATCAAAGATCTTAAAAAAAGAAATAGTAGTGAGGTGGCTTTATTTTTAGTTAATGATTACAGTGATCCGGGAGCATTAATAGATGCTACAGAAGCTACGTTCCTCATTAGTCCTGCCATAAAAAGTCCGATGGGAGCCAATTTATCTGCCTTTTCAAAAAAAGATGAAGCGGAAAAACATGTGAAAACGAGCGAAGACAACATTTATAGCTGGGACAAAATCAAGCAACAAGAATTCAAACATTTTAAATAATCAATTAATCAAAATGTAATGGCTGACATTAATCATTTTTATGTCAGCCATTTTGAGCCCAATTATCATTATAATTTTGTAGCTTTTAATTTGAAATGACAAAAAAAATACTATTCTTTATTGTAGTCAGTTTATTATTTGTGTCCGGAGCTATTAGCCAGGAAATCAAAGTTTGTCAATCTTGTGAATACAAAACTGTAGCCGAAGCTGTAGCCAAAGCAAAGCCTTATACCAAAATTGTAATAGAACAAGGTACTTATAAAGAAAGCAATATTAGAATAGACAAACCACTTATTTTAGAAGGAAGAAACTATCCTGTATTGGATGCGAACAATAACGGTTATGTATTAATGGTAGAAGCGGATAGCGTAACCGTAAAAGGACTTACTTTGAAGAATCCCGGTCAGAGTTACACGAAAGATTACGCTGCCGTTTATGTATCCAAAAGCGATTATTTTACTGCGGAAAATAACACGTTGGAAAATGTTTTCTTTGGATTTTTATTGGAGAAATCACAATTTGGCAGAATAGTTGGCAATGTGGTATCTGGCGAAGCTGTAGATGAGGCTTCTTCAGGAAATGGTATACACCTTTGGCATTGTGGTAATGCCCATATAGAAAACAATGAACTTTTTAACCTCAGAGATGGAATATACTTTGAATTTGTGTCTAAAAGTGTAATTGTCGGCAACAATAGTCACAATAACATACGATATGGCTTACATTTTATGTTTTCTAATAATGACGAGTACCATGACAATGTATTTACAAATAACGGAGCCGGTGTAGCGGTTATGTTCTCTAAATTTATAAATATGGCAGGCAATACTTTTAACCGTAACTGGGGTATGGCATCATATGGGCTGCTGCTTAAAGAGATCTATGATGCCGAAATAGAAGGCAACAAATTTATAGAAAACACCATAGGTATAAATGTTGAAGGATCTACGCGGATAAATTATAATAAAAACGATTTTTCTAACAACGGATGGGCTCTAAAAATAATAGGAGCCTGTTACAATAACGTTTTTAAGCAGAATAATTTTTCGAATAATTCTTTTGATTTATCTTATAACAGTAAAATAAACAACAATACGTTTGATGGTAATTACTGGAGTTCTTATACCGGATATGATTTGGATAAAGACGGTATAGGTGATGTGCCATATAGACCGGTAAAATTGTTTTCTTATATTGTAAATAAAACTCCGGAAGCTCTCATATTATTGAGAAGTTTATTTGTAAATATTATCAACTTTTCAGAAAAAGTATCACCTATTTTTACCCCGGATGAATTAAAGGATAATCGACCCCATATGAAACCTATTCCATGATAACGATTAAAAATTTATATAAAAAATTTGGCAAGGTTGAGGTTCTTAAAGATTTAGATCTTAGCATCCGGCCAAAATCTGGTACAGGCAGTATTTTTGCGGTATTAGGGCCTAATGGTTCCGGAAAAACTACTCTGATTAAAAGTATACTGGGTATGGTCATCCCTAACAAAGGCAGTATTGCCATAGATGGGAAAAGCGTACTCAATCAATACGAATACCGGAATAACATTAATTATCTGCCTCAAATTGCAAATTTCCCGGCTAATTTAACCGTTGAAGAGCTCTTTAAAATGGTGAAAAATTTAAGGGCAAAGCCAACTAATGAAATGGCGTTAATAGAACTTTTTAATCTATCCCCTTTTTTAGATAAAAAGTTGGGCAACCTCAGTGGTGGAACTAAACAAAAAGTGAATATAGCATTAACTTTTATGTTTGACAGTCCTATTATTATTTTAGATGAACCGACTACAGGCTTAGATCCCATTTCATTAGTCAATCTCAGGAAACTCATTGCCAAAGAGAAAGAAAATGGAAAAACCATCCTTATCACATCACATATTATGAGTTTTGTAGAAGAAGTAGCAGATGAAATCGTTTTTCTTCTTGATGGAAAAATATATTTTAAAGGGACACTTGATGAACTGAAATCAGCTACCAATCAAAAGAATTTAGAACATGCCATTGCGGCTATTTTAACCCAAGAAGATGTTTAAAATACTTAAATACAGCTTTTTTGACCTCATGCGTAGCCGCTGGAGCTATGTTTACTTTGTCTTTTATCTGGCTTTGGGCATTGTGCTCTTATTTTTAAATAATGATACCTCCAAGGCTGTAATTACCCTTATGAATATTATTATCATACTAACACCTCTCATTGGAACTACTTTTGGTGTTATGTACTATTATAATTCCCGGGAATTTACTGAGCTTCTTTTGGCTCAACCGTTACAACGAAAAACCATTTTTTTAGGTCAGTATTTCGGTGTTTCCTTATCACTTTCTTTAAGTTTGGTATTAGGATTGGGCATTCCGTTTTTAGCTTATGGTGTCTTAGGATCCGGAGCAATTGTTAATTTTTTGACCCTCTTATTAACTGGAGCTTTTCTAACCTTTATCTTTGTTGCCCTTGCTTTTAACATTGCCTTATCACATGAGAATAAAATTAAAGGGTTTGGTTATGCTATTTTGTTATGGTTATTTTTAGCCGTTATATATGACGGTATTTTTTTAATCTCCGTAATGGTATTGCAACAATATCCTCTTGATAAGTTTTCTCTTATTGGTTCAATTTTAAACCCTATAGACCTCTCCAGAATACTCATATTGCTTAAACTGGATATTTCGGCACTACTAGGTTACACAGGAGCGGTTTTTAAGAAATTCTTTGGTACAAACGTAGGCGTCATTACTTCTATAAGTGTACTTACACTATGGGTAGTATTGCCGGTTGTAAGGATTATTTATAAAGCTAAACGAAAGGATTTTTAGTCAACAGATGCTCTACTTATCAGTTTGTTTTCCGGTATCATTCGGGTTTATTCTTTGCAATCAAGGTTGTAGAGGTAAAAAACAACTGAGGATAAGCGATATTAGAGGTGTTCAGTAGAATCTACAATAGCCTCTTGAATCATACGCTGAATCTCGGTCCTTACATTAGCTTTAATCAATTTTTTATTTCTCATGGTAGGATAGACCCGGTTAGATAAAAACACATACAGTGTGCCGGTTTCCGGATCTGCCCAGGTGTAAGTGCCGGTAAAACCGCTGTGACCAAAACTATAGCGCGATACACAGTCACAGGTCGCTTTTTCCTTGGGGTTTATCTGAGGTTTATCAAAGCCTAAACCACGGCGTACATCGTCTAAGGCATAGTATTGCTGGTTAAAGGTTTGTATGGTTTTTTCTTCAAAATAGCGTTTACCGCCGTAGTAACCCTTTTGAAGGTACATTTGCATCATTTTAGCCACATCATTGGCATTGCCAAAAAGTCCTGCATGACCACTCACACCGCCCATCATAGCTGCAGCCATATCGTGGACATCACCTTGAATAAGCCTGTTACGGAAATAATCATCTTTTTCTGTAGGCACCACTTGTTGTTTGGCAAATTTATGCAGGGGGTTATAGGTCAGATACCCGGCACCCAAAGAGGTGTAGAATAAAGAATCTGTTAGTTCGTCCATGGGCTTATGGTAGGTGTCTTCCACATATTTTTTCAGTAGTGTAAAAAACAAATCACTATAGCGGTATCCATAACGGGAGCGTAAGTCAGACTGAACAATCTTGTTATAAATGCTGTCCTGATAATCACGTCTGATGTAAAGATTATCACTCACCCTACTGGTGAAAATACCTTGAGGTGATTGGCGGTAGTATATCTTAGAAGGTTTTCCGGTTATGCTGTCCAGTGTACTTTTGTAGTAAGGAATCCAGGACTTTAATCGTCCCATATGAGACAATGCCTCTCTTATGGTTACCGAATCCTTGTTGGTGCCACTGGCTTCGGGAATAATATGAGAAAGAGGATCGTCCAGATCGTATCTGTATTCTTCATAGGCTTTCATCATCAGAGGTAAACCAGCCAGTATTTTTGTCATGGAGGCCAAGTCATATAAGTTGCTGTTACTGACTTTATGTGTTTTCTTGTCTGTGAAATAACCATAACTTTTTTGGTGAAAAACTTTACCGTTTCTGGCCACCAGAATCTGCAGACCCGGAGCCATTTTTTGGTCAATAATAGCTTTTGCAGTACTGTCTATTTTGGCCGATAATGAGGGGTTAATCCCTACTTCCTGGGGTAAGCCGTAAGACAGTCTTTGCAAGGAGGGAATGATGAGTCCGTAATTGACACTAAAGCCGGGTAAACTCACCGGAAGTTTACCGTTAAACCCTGAACCTCCAAAGATTTTTTGAGCCGTCAATGATTTGGCAGCATTATTATTTTGATACCCGATGACAATATTCTCAATGCCGGACGTGTTGAGATTTAACAAGCTGTAAGGGCTGGTAAATAAGGTCAGTATGACATTGTTATGCCGGGCAATAGTTTCTATAGATTTAACCTCTTCGGGCGTGAGTTTATAGCTTTTCCAGGGGTTGGCACTTGACTTAAAGACCCCGATGATTACCGTGTTATAAGCGGTTGTCTTTTTGGCGTCAGGAACACTGATGCGGTCAATGTTTTTATATTGTTTCAGGGTTTTATAAAAAACATCACCTTTATCTTTACCTATACGTACATAACCTATGTTTTGATTCATGTTGACCACAGGGAGGTCAGAGGTGCTTTTTAGTGCGGTTATGGAGGCATTTGTAAGTTTGCGGAAAAGTAGTGTGTCTTTGATATTGACTAAATCTCTGTTGAGATTAGCAGTTGCTATGGGTTTATGTCGATGAAGTCCTACTTGGTATTTTGCCGTCAGTACTTTTTTTACGGCCTTATCTAAAGTAAAAATGTCAAAAGCATCATCATTATAAGCCTTTAACATAAAATCCAAGGCTTTAGGAACATCTTTGGGAAATAGCAAGATGTCATTACCTGCAAGAAAAGCCTGTAATTCCAAAGCCCCCGATTCTGAATAGTTTGAGGCGCCTTTCATATTGAGTGCATCGGTGATGACCAGGCCGTCAAACCCAATCTCTTGTTTTAAAAGTTTGGTGATGACATTTTTGGATAATGACGTGGGTAATTGAGGGTCAGGCTCAAGAGCCGGTACAGATAAATGAGCAGCCATGATTGCTTTCAACCCTTTTTTGCTCAGGATTTTATAAGGTTTTAGTTCTATGCTGTCCAGGTGTTGGTAAGATAGGCCGACTGTAGGTAGGGTTTTGTGCGAATCATCGTAGGTATCCCCGTGTCCTGGAAAGTGTTTGGCACAGGCCAGCACATTCTGAGATTGAATACCGTTGATAAAGGCTAAAGCATGGTTGATGACCAAATCAGCATCTGAGCCAAAAGACCGGTTCCCTATGATAGGATTTTGAGGATTGGTGTTGATATCCACGACCGGTGCAAAATTGATATGAATTCCTGTACGACGGCATTGTTCCCCTACACGTTCGCCAAATGCTCTGATTAATGTGGTGTCCTTAATAGCCCCCAAAGTCAAATTCCAGGGATAGCTAAAGGTGTTTTTTAACCGCATACCCAAGCCCCATTCACCGTCAAAACCTATAAGTAAGGGGATTTTAGCATGAGATTGATAGCGGTTGGTAAGTTCTACCTGTTTCTCCGGTGTTCCTTGCATAAAGATCAATCCACCTACATCATAATATTTGACCAAATTGAGAATGTGTTGTTCATGGGCTGCATCTTTATTGGAATAAGCGGCAACCATCATGAGTTGAGCCAGCTTTTCTTTGACGCTCATATTGCGTATAATACTGTCCACCCAATGTGTTGAATTGGTATAATAGTCTATGGTTTGTTTAGAAGAATTTTGTGAACTTTGAGCCCAACCTTGTTGATACCCGGCTAATGACAGGCTGATGATGAGTATAATAAAAAGAAATTTACTAAAGTAGTTATTGGGGTATTGCATAGACAGGTGTTTTTTATGAGCCGTTTTCAATTATTCTATTA
>PDQD01000048.1 GCA_002747695.1 Flavobacteriia bacterium | reverse complement strand
ATGCCTTTAATGCTGTATCATCAGCCACTACAGGAGCGGATACTTCTGTTTTGGAATGGACTTACGCCAAAGCGCAAGGTGAATTTTAATTATACTAATCTCACATTAAAAAAAAATGGTCTGTTAAGACCATTTTTTATTGTAAAACTATTGAAACAAAAATTATGGGTAAAAAAATATTATTATCAGCTGTTTTATCAATCATCAGCCTTATGTCTTTTGGTCAGACAGGAATCCTAAAAGGGATTGTATCGGACGGCGAATTCAATGATGTACTGCCTCATGCCAATGTAGTGATCAAAGGGACTGAGCTTGGTATCATCAGTGACTTTGACGGAAGCTATGAATTTGTATTAGATCCGGATACCTATACCCTGATATTTTCTTATGTTGGTTATGAGGATTTAGCCGTAACCGATATTGTCGTTACTGCCAATCAAACCACGGAGATTAATACGACTCTAATGCCCTCATCCAGCCAGCTTGAAGAAGTTGTAATAACGGCCTCTACGGCAAAAAACACTGAAGCTTCACTTATTGCCATCCAAAAAAAATCTGTTCGGGTCATGAATGGGATTTCTTCTGAAGGCCTGCTAAAAACAGGTGCCGGTGATTTAGCCGGTGCCGTAAAAAGTGTTTCAGGAGTCTCTGTTCAAGGCGATAAATATGTCTTTGTACGCGGTCTGGGTGACCGCTACACCAAATCTATACTGAACGGCGTGGACATCCCCGGACTTGACCCAGATAAAAACACTGTTCAGATGGATTTATTTCCTTCAAGTATTATAGATAATGTACAAGTCATAAAATCTGCCACTGCTGATCTAGATGCTGATTTTACAGGAGGAATAGTCAATATTATTACTAAAGATTTTTCTGTAAAAAAACAGTTGAGTTGGTCTGTAGGTGTAGGCTATAATCCTATGATGCATTTTAATGACAAATACCTCAATTACGGGGCTTCAGGTACAGACTTTTTAGGGTTTGACAACGGGATGAGAGATCTGCCTATCAGTCGTGAAAGCCGAGACCCCAATTATATACCCAGACCCTTTGAACAAGATGACAGATTGACAACAATTACACAATCTCTTAACCCAGAGCTGAAAGCTAAGCAAGCGACCTCAAGTCCTGACCTTTCATTGGGCTTTTCTTTCAGTAATCAAAAAAACATCGGGGATAATAAATTAGGGTATATGGTAGCCTTAGGGTATAAAAACTACACTAATTTTTATGAAAACTACGAACAAAATATTTTCAGAAAAAGTGATGATAAATCAATTTATGAATTAGAAACAGGAAACCTCCAAACCGGTAATTTAGGGAATAAAGGGGCGTTAATCAACGGCTTGACGGGTTTAAGCTATAAAACAGATAAAAGCAAATACAGTCTCAACTTCCTGCATATTCAGAATGGTGAATCAAATGCCTCTTACAGTTTTAAAGATGAGCGGTTTACCAATAATGTAAAAATACATTCTGATTATTTAGACTATACACAACGGTCCATTTCCAACGCGCAACTCAAAGGTAAACATTCAAATGATAGTGAGGATTTCAAAGTGGACTGGATAGTGTCCTCTACTTTTTCAAATATTCAGGATAAGGATGTGCGTTATACCCCGTTTAAACTGACGGAACAAGGCGAACTGCTTATAAAACCCAGTGATGCCGGAAGAACCAGAAGATTATGGCGTAATTTGTCTGAAAAGAATTTAGTAAGTAAAGCAGACGCTTCAAAAAAACATCAGTTTTTTAACCGGGATGCCCAATTCAAATTTGGCGTTAAATATACTTTTAAACAAAGAGATTTCAGCATCGATCAATACTATATTGAATTACGAAATTCAAACGGGGCTCATCTCAATGGTGATGCAGACGCTCTGCTTGCCACCGAAAATCTTTGGGTGCCCAATACTGTTCACGACCATCAAACGACCTATGTAACCGGAAACTATGAGCCGGCAAACACTTATGATGCTCACAACAAAAATATAGCAGCGTATATCTCAGATGAATTTCAATTGTCCAAAAAACTTAAAAGTATCTTAGGTATCAGGTTTGAAAAATTCACACAGTATTACACCGGACAGAATAATTCCGGCACTGAGATTTACAACAATCAAAAAACTATTGAGGATTTTGGGGTTTTTCCATCTCTTAATTTGATTTATAATGTCAATGAGGATTCAAACTTAAGGTTATCTTATTATATGGCTACGGCAAGACCTTCATTTAAGGAAGCCTCTATATCTCAAATTTACGATCCGTTAAGTGGTATCATCTACAATGGAAACCTCAACCTGAAACCTTCATTGATTCAAAATTTTGATGTCAGATATGAATGGTTTACCAACCGTAAACATCTTATTGCTTTTAGTGGCTTTTTTAAATCTTTTAAAGACCCTATTGAATTGACCTTTTACAGTGCTTCCGCTCCCGGTAATACCCAACATAGAAATTTTGGCAAAGCAAATGTCTTTGGCGGTGAATTGGAGCTTAGACAAAATTTAGGACTGTTAACTGATGTATTGGACAAATTTGAATTGAATGTCAATTTTTCATACATTAAATCTATTCAGGAAATGGATAAAACCCCAAACGGGGAGTACGAGTCGAAGTTAGCCAATCTAAGACAGGGCGAAACAATGTCTGATACAAGAGTCCTTCAAGGGCAATCACCGTACCTAATCAATACTGTCCTGAGTTATAGTCATGACAATGGCTGGTCAGGGAATTTAGCCTATAATGTTCAGGGAAAAACTTTAGAAATCATAGGTATAGGTGCGTTTTCAGATGTTTATACGATGCCTTTTAACAGCTTAAACTTTAACCTTAGCAAAACAATAGGCAAAAAACAACAATCAAAAGTTAAATTCCAGTTTAACAACCTGTTAAATGAAGACAAAGTGAGTGTGTTTCAATCCTATAACGCCAAAGATCAAATTTACACCAAACGTCGTATAGGTTCAGACTTTAGTATATCTTACACTTATCAATTTTAATTATTCAGATAGGTATGCCCTCCCTATGGCGGTTTCTTACAGACATTCTGTAGCGCTTCTAATACCTCACCGGCTTAACATCAGTGTTCATGTATTCTCATATAAATGTTAAAATCCTTTCTAACAACATATATAACTGCTTTTTCAATATCTTTGCCACAATTAGCATAACTTTTTAACACGCATATTAAATGAAAAAAATGTACTTAGTATTAGCACTATTGATTAGTGTTATGTCTTTCGGTCAGACACCTATTATTACAGCCATTGCAGATGGGGACTGTACATTAGGAAATCCAAAAATGGTAGAAATCTACGCCATGGGAACTGTTGATTTTTCGCAGTATTCTATAGAAAAGCAATCCAATGGTAATAGTTGGGGAACTACGACAAACCTTGCCGATCTCGGTACAGTCACTGATGGTTTCGTCTATGTTTACAGTGATTCTCAGGATCCGGAATTTTTTCCAACAGAATTTCCGTCGGCGACTACAGTGATGGAAAGCAACGTTGTTAAAATCAACGGTGATGACGGTATTCGTATCATCAAAGATGCAGACAGTTCAGTAGTTGATCAATACGGTGCAGATGGTGTTGACGGCTCCGGTACCGTCTGGGAATACAAAGACGGCTATGCCAAAAGAAACAACAATACCGGTCCGGACAATGGTTTTGTACCCGGTAACTGGACTTTTGCCAATCTCGCCTTGGATGGTCAAGGAACCTGTCAGGGTGGTGATACCTTTGAAACAGTTATGGGTGGTATAGGCACTTTTACACACTCAGGCGCCAGCTGTGGGGTTACTTTAGGCTCACCTGTGATAGACTGTCAGTCAAGCACTATGGGTGACAATAATGATGACGTTGTTATAAACATCAGTTATACAGGCTCTGATTCATCTATCACCGGTCTTAGTGTGGAAGGCGCTACAGTTGGTGGTGATAATCCTGCTTCTGTTGCTGATGGTACCATTTCAATCACCGGCCTTAAAGAAGGTGATTCCTGGGAATTGGTTATCAATGGCGGTAACTGTGACGGTTCATCAGTATCCGGCATGATTGCAGCAGATCATTGTGACCCGGCTCCTAATGTATGTTTTGACCTCAGCACCGGTGACGAACTATTCGAACTGGTCACCGTACAAACCAACTCAGATGGCGATGAGTGGACTATAGAAAACGGTACATACAGCATCAATGGTTATTGTGGTGGTGGTTGTGAAGAAACCGTAGAGGGATGGCTTATTTTTGGCCCCCTTGACATGACAGATGTATCAGACCTTAAACTGGCTTTTGATGCCGCAGAGAGTTTTGGGGTTACAGATTTAGTCGTTGCCCATACAGACGCATATCCCGGTTGTCCTTCAGATGCTACCTGGACCACATTAGAAACTATTACAGACCCCGGTTCTTATGATATTGATTTATCAGCAGTAACCGGTACAGAAATATTTATCGGTATCCAGTATATGGATGACGGTGTAGGTGATGGTTATTCAGGCTGGAGCTTGTCCAATGTTGCTTTGGAATCATTCAACACTTGCCCCGTTCTTGGTGTAAGACCTGTGTCAGATTGTAATACTTGTGATCTTAGTTTAGGCGATTCAACAGCAGCATGCGATACAGATGCCGACACTTATACAGCCAGCATTCCATTTGAAGGTGGTGGTGACGAAACTTACACAATCACAGCTGACTCAGGAACTGTAGGTGGTGATGATCCGAGTAGTGTTGCTTCGGGGACTATAACCGTGACAGGTGTAGCCCAAGGCACAGATTTAGTCGTTAACATTACAGGAGGTAATTGCGAAATTACAGAAAATATTACCAGTCCTATCTGCGTAACCTGCCCTGGTGAAGGAAGCATTATCTTAACTGAAATCATGCAAAATCCTGCTGCTGTAGGCGATAACGATGGCGAATGGTTCGAAGTGTACAACACAACCTCTGCGTCTATAGACTTGTACGGATGGGTTATTATGGATGATGAATCAGCCGATGAGAAATTCACTGTAGAAAGTTCTGTAGTCGTTCCGGCCGGCGGTTATGCCGTCTTTGGATCTAACGGCGACACTTCTGCCAATGGAGGTGTAACTGTTGATTATGTTTATTCAGGTATTACATTAGGTAACGGATCTGATGGTATCAAACTTACTTGTTCTGATACGGTCATTGATATTGTCGTATGGGATAATGGTGCCACATTCCCTGATCCTTCAGGTGCCAGTATGGAATTGGCCAATGACAAACTAACAGCCACAGACAATGACAATGGCGCAAACTGGGGTACTGCAACAGATGTTTATGGTGCCGGTGATATGGGAACTCCGGGAGCCGTTAATACATTTACATTGGTTACTTCAGGCATTGAAAACATTGAGATAGAAGGTTTTAATATCTATCCTAATCCGGTAGATCACATCCTTTACATCAATACCAAAGCCAACGCTGAAAAACACGTGAGTATCTTTGATGTTCTCGGTAAACAGGTGGTCAGCCAAAACGTAATCGGTCAATCTATGATGATTAATTTACCAGCCGGTACTTATATCATTATGGTTGAAGAAAACGGCAAAACAGCCACACAAAAATTGATGATTAAGTAAAGTCTTGTTTAAACGCTCAGGTGTGTCAAGAACAACACATTTTAGGGCTTCAGACTTTGACCTCAATGTTTATTTCAATAAACAAACACAAAAAGGTCATAACTTACCAAAAACGTCCTTAGCATTAAGGGCGTTTTTTTTATCTTTACTCAAAATTTTTGCCAATGTTAGAGTCTGTACAACTTAGCGACATTCTGTTTATCGATATTGAAACCGTTCCCTTACACCCTACTTTTGAGGCGTTAAACGCCGTGGAACAGGATTTGTTTGCCCAAAAAACCGCTTACCAAAGACAGGCGGGACAACACCGGCCGGAAGACTTTTATGAGCGTGCCGGTATCTGGGCAGAATTTGGTAAAATCATCTGTATATCTGTTGGGTTTTTTACGGTTATTGACAGGCAGGAACAGTTTAGGGTCAAGTCTTTCTACGGTGAGGAGCAGGTACTTCTATCAGCGTTTTCAGACTTACTCAACACCCATTTCAGCGAAAAAAGGCACTTATTATGCGCTCATAATGGTAAGGAATTTGATTTTCCATATATCGCCAGACGGATGGTTATTCTGGGGCTTCCCCTTCCGGAAAAACTCAACCTCTTTGGGAAAAAACCATGGGAAGTGGCTCATTTAGACACTATGGAATTATGGAAATTCGGGGATTATAAACACTATACATCGCTTAAATTACTCACCCATATTCTGGGTATCCCCTCTCCCAAAGAAGATATAGACGGCAGTCAGGTGGCAGCGGTTTATTACAGAGATCAGGATCTGAAGCGTATTGTCGCTTATTGTGAACGCGATGTTGTTGCCATAGCTCAAATCGTATTAAAGTATAAACACAAACCCTTGCTTAAAGATGAGCAAATTTCTGTGGTTATTTAATCCTACAAAAAACTCATTGTATTCATATTATGTGAATTATATATATTTGCGTGTCTAATGACGTTAAACATCATTAAAAAAGTGTCTACCCAATTAGTATTAACTTAACAACCCTTTTGAACTATGATAGATGAAAAGTTAAAAAGATTGCAATCAATAATACAACAGGAAGTCAATCTTGCTTGGAAAATTAAAATGCAGGATTCTCCATTAGACCCATCTCCCAAAAGTTTTGGAAGCAACCTTGAACTTCTTTTAAACAGAAGAAGTAGTGATATATCTATCATTCTTGATGAGATAGCAAGAGAGCAACTAAAAGAGCAACAAACATATGGTGATCCTCCGGATTTTTCCAGATATATCAGGTATTCAGGTTCTGTGTTATCTCACAAAGAAGTTTTTGTGGGTGACAAATGGGTATCTGTACCTAATGAGTCTTGTGTAGATTTTGAAGTTTCTTCTTTAAGCGGACGACGGGCTTTTACGGTCACCATTAGTTATAAAGACAACTACGCAACGTTTACATCTACGGAAACCTTAGAGTCTTTTTTAGAAAAGGAAAAACTATTACAAGGGGAAAAACTCTATATCAAACAGCAAAACGACTTTGTAACTGAGGAGGAACGCGACTGGATGTATTACTCATCATTGGCATATAATTGTACAAGTAATAATCTTAATGCATTAGATAATGTCGTAAAAACTGGGTAAACCCGCTAAAGCCGGAAAAATATTTCACGGAACTGAAAAATTCATGACAAAAGCAGGTAAAATTGCAAAAGTAGGACCTTATTTATCATTTGGCACAATGGCTTATGAGAGCCTTAGTAATACTTGGGATGCACATACCGTTGTAGATGGGGCTCTTTTAATTGTAGGGATAGCTGCAGCTCATTTCGGCGCACCGATTGTTCTTGTCGGTATTGCCGTATACGGGATTTTAGATTATGCTTTCGGTATTAGTGAAGGAATAGACGAACATTTTGGAAGACAATCCGACATTTGGAATAAAAAACCAATCTATCACTACCCTATACAAAGAACACCTTTATTTAATGAAGTAAAAATAGACAACACTTACGTTGCTCCCAGACATATACAACCCTAATAAATTTAGAGACTAAATGCTTAAATTTTTATTTAAAAACTTATTATTAGCAAATTATAGTTTTGCCAAACGTTGGGTAAACAAAAAAATGCCCGAAAGAATAGTTCCATCAACATTGTTTATTTTCACCTCTCCTCTCAATTTTATTACGGGCGGTATATATATTGTATTCATCGGTTTATCCAAAGACATTTATAAATTTACATCCTATCTACCAATACTTATAGGT
>PDQD01000046.1 GCA_002747695.1 Flavobacteriia bacterium | reverse complement strand
GGGTGGATATTGATGTCAATACTGGAGGGATCAACTTCCAGAAATAAAAAATAACCCGGATGACGGTCCTGAGCAATCAAGCCTTCGTAGGCTTTTTTGACCGCGTGGTTCAGATAGTCTGATCTTATATAGCGGTTATTGACAAAGAAAAACTGTTCGCCACGTGTTTTTTTGGTGTATTCAGACTTTACGATATAACCATCTATACTCACAAAACCTGTTTTTTCCTGAATAGGCACCAATTTTTCATTAATCTTTTTTCCAAAGACATCGACGATACGTTTTTTAAGATTACACACCGGCAGATTGTACAGTTCAACATCATTGTGTTGGGCAAAAAAATGCACAGTCGGATTACACAGGGCTACCCGTTGAAACTCATTGATGATATGTCTTGTCTCCGAAGTGTCCGATTTAAGAAAATTGCGTCTTGCAGGGATGTTGTAAAACAGGTTTTTTACAGCGATACTCGTGCCTTGTGGCGTAGCTACGGGTTCTTGTGCAGAGACTTTACTACCTTCTATATTGATTTGTACCCCGAGTTCATCCTCCGGTTGTTTAGTCCTTAATTCTACCTGGGCTACAGCAGCGATTGAGGCCAGTGCTTCCCCTCTGAAGCCGTTGGTTTGGATATGAAAAAGATCCTCTGTTTTTTTTATTTTGGATGTGGCATGACGTTCGAAGCACATACGTGCATCGGTCTGGCTCATGCCTTTGCCATTGTCTATAACCTGAATGAGTGTTTTACCGGCATCTTTAAACAGTAATTTGATATGATCCGCACCGGCATCGAGCGCATTTTCAAGTAACTCCTTGACGACGGAGGCTGGTCGCTGTACGACCTCTCCGGCTGCAATTTGGTTGGCCACATGTTCCGGTAACAGTTGGATGATATCTGACATTAACGTTTAAGTTTAAAAATGGATAAATCAAAATCTATAATGTAGAGCGCAATAAATACTAATATAGCGATGATAATAATCAATCGTAAGTTGACGGCATAGTTGGCTCTGGTACGCATGGCTTTACGGTCTTCCTGCCAGTTTCCCCGGTAATCATTATAGTTTTTACCTACTTCATCTTTACGGTATTGCGATTTGAATTTATAGACATTGTCATCCTCAATCCCTTTGTAAAAACGGGGTGTATAGTGAAAACGCGTAGGTTTTCTAAAACGAAACATGGATCTAAAATTCATAATAGCTTATTAAGTGTAAAACGCAAAGGTACTTATTTCTAAAATATATCGTAACAAGGTTTCGTTAAAAAGAATTGACAATAAAAAAACCCTAAAGATTTCTGAAAACCTTTAGGGTTGATTTTAATAAGTGGATTATTCTTATTGTTTAGCTGCCAATTCAGCGATTTTTACCACTACTTTTGTGGCTTTTTCAATGGCTTCAACGGCAACAAATTCATAACGTCCGTGGAAATTATGTCCACCTGCAAAGATGTTAGGACAAGGTAAACCTTTGTAAGATAGTTGAGAACCATCAGTTCCACCGCGGATAGCGTGGATCAGTGGTTTGATGTCAACGTCTTTCATGGCTTGTTCTGCAATATCAACGATATGCATCATCGGTTCAACTTTTTCACGCATATTGTAATACTGGTCTTTGATTTCGACAGCAAATAGCGGTTTACCGTATTTTTTGTTTAAATCTTCTGCAACCTTAGCAAAATATTCTTTTCGGGATTCAAACTTTTTACGGTCATGATCTCTGATGATGTATTGTAATTCCGTACGTTCTACATCACCGGTCATGGTGTGTAAATGATAGAACCCTTGGTAACCTTCGGTACGTTCCGGTACTTCATCTTCCGGTAGTGATTTGATGAAATCAGCGGCTAAAAGCATAGAGTTAATCATTTTGTTTTTAGCATATCCAGGGTGTACTATTTTTCCTGTGATAATAGCTTTGGCACCGGCAGCATTAAAGTTTTCATATTCCAATTCGCCAACCTGACTACCGTCCATAGTGTACGCCCACTCAGCACCAAATTTTTCAACGTCAAATTTGTGTGCTCCTTTACCGACTTCTTCATCAGGAGTGAAACCAACGCGTATCTTACCGTGTTTGATTTCCGGATGTTTGATCAGATAGTCCATGGCTGCCATGATCTCTGTAACACCGGCTTTATCATCAGCGCCGAGTAGCGTTGTGCCATCGGTAGTAATCAACGTTTGACCTTTGTACATCAACAGGTCTTCAAATTCTTTAGGATCTAATACGACGTTTTCTTCTTTGTTGAGTACTAGAGCAGAACCGTCGTAATTTTTGTGGATTTGCGGGTTGACATTAGTACCTGAAAAATCAGGGCTGGTGTCCATATGGGCAATAAAACCAATGGTAGGTACTTTGTGGTCAACATTAGATGGTAGCGTAGCCATGATGTAACAGTTGTCATCTAAGGTAACGTCTTCCATGCCCATTTCTTCCAATTCTTTAACTAACACCTTGGCTAAATCCCATTGTTTTTCAGTGCTGGGAAAAGCCTCTTCATTATAGGGGTCAGATTGGGTGTCAATTTTAATGTATCTAAAAAATCGGTCTATAAGTTCTTGATGTGAAATCATAATGTTTATTTGAAAATTATTGTTTATTAATATTTAAAGTTCGCATTAAAGATAAAGCCTGACAGAGTTTAGTGTCTGTGTTTTCATCACCGTAAATGTCGATTTTCAACCTGAAATACCGATTGTCTTTACAGTCAATATACCATTGAAATACCCTGATAGGCATGTTTTTATCAACACCTTCACCCAAATGGTAATAACCTTTATAAGATTTAAAATCGGCACTTCCGGTTTTTAAAGTGGTCAATCCGCCACTTTTGATCGCTTGTTCTAAACGATTCTTAAAACTATCATCCAGTGTCAGCGATTCTTCTACCATTGAGGCGTTGATGATGATGGTTTCATTTATGGATTTAAGTGTGTCTGCAGAAAATAGTTCAGACTGTTTGGTGTCATAGTAAAGTTTTGTATTCCAATGTTTTGGGAGGTCCAAAGAGAATGTTTTCTTGAAATCAGAAACCGTTTCTTTCGGGGCGCTGATCTTTTGATTTTGACATGAAAATTCTTTGGTGATGGCAAGTTTTTGATGACAAGATGATAATGCCGTGATTAGCATTAGGGCAATCCAGAAACTCAACAAATTTTTCATGTCAAATGATTATTTTGCAAAGGTATAATAATTTATGATTATAGATAATTAAATAAAATCCATAAATTTGTTAAAAAAACAAGTGTTAAATTAAAAAAATATTTCTATTTTTATCATGTTTTTATAATTAACCTAAAAATAAAAGATATGTCTAAATTTTTTAAAGCGTTATTGTGGTTTATTTTATTAGCCATAATTGCATTAATTGCTCATTATTATCGGGGGCAGCATTACTGCGGAAAATGTAATGATGAAGTCAAGCCGAAAACAGTCATGGGAGAGTGGAAAGAATTCTCTATTGCTGATGCCAATGGCAAATCATTATTTAAGTTTCCACAGGGATTTTTAATCAACAATACTGATGGCAACGTTCAAATAGCCGATGCCATGGGTGGGTTTAAGGATAGTATTTTCAATTATCTGAATGCCCATCAGGAGAAAGAATTGTTGATTACAGGAAAATATAACAGACAGGAAGGCGAGCCTATAGGTCTGAAAAGAGCCGGTTTTTTAAAGGATTTATTAGTGAAATTTGGTATTAATCGGGATAGAATCATTCCTAAAGGACGTCAGGTTGATTTCTCATTTGCTGACAATGGTAAGTACAATGACGGGATTGGTATGGCTTTTCGTCAAATTCCAGCTGAAAGAATGAAGATTATAGAAGAAGGTATAACCAATAGAACGTTATACGCCGATTTTGGTAATGCAGAGTTTAAACCTGATTACACATTACAGGCTTATGCGTTTGAATTAAAAAACTATCTCAGTAAGCATCCGGATAAGACCGTCATGGTTACAGGACATACAGACAATGTGGGAAAACCCAAATCCAATTACAATCTGGGACTAAAACGGGCTAAAAATGTTGTTGATTATCTGGTATCACAAGGCATAAAAGCTGAGGCGGTCAAGCACTCTTCCAAAGGTCAGGAAGAACCTATAGCAGATAATGAGACTGAAGAAGGACGTGCTAAAAATCGTCGTATTACAGTTGTTGTGGAATAATTATTAACTAACTAAAATTTTAAATATTATGAAATTAGCATTTTTTGACATCTTTTCCAATTTTTGTTGGTTATGGCTATTGTTTTGGATGTTTTTATCATTCCTGTTGGGATGGTGGCTTAGAAAACTATTAGGTTTTTCCGGTGATAACAAATGTTGTGATGAATTGGATCGTTGTCGTTCCAGATATGATGATCTTGAGAATAAATACAACTTATTGTTGAAGTCATCCAAATCAGTTCAAACAGTACCAAAAAATCCTTCTATTGCTTCGATAACCCCCTCAAAACCTTTTGATAAATTGTCTTCTGATAATTTACAGATTATAGAAGGTGTAGGGCCTAAAATGGAAGAGATTCTTCGCAATAACGGCGTACTTAGCTGGAAAGACCTGGCAGATCAAACGCCTGCTAAATTGAGAAGCTTATTGGATAGTCAGGATAATAATTATAATATAATAGATCCTGCAACCTGGTCAGATCAGGCACAATTAGCTGTTGATGGTAAGTGGGAAGCCTTAATCCAAATGCAGAAAAATTTGGATACCGGTAAGACTGATACTTTGGGAGGAACTGATTCTAAGTTGGAGAAGATGATGGTTAAATTGGGTATCTTGAAACGCTGGAAACAAGATGATTTGAAAGCCATAGAGGGTATTGGTCCCAAAATAGAACAACTCATGCACAATGCCGGTATCAAAACTTGGCAAGCGTTGAGTGAAACACCTGTAGAAAAACTACAAGAGATTCTTAATCAGGCAGGTGATAACTATAAACTGGCTGATCCGGGAACTTGGGCACAACAAGCCGCGTTGGCAGCTGCAGGTAAATTTGACGAATTACAAGCCCTTCAAGAGCAGTTATTGGGCGGAAGATAGTAATCAATAGATTATAAATACAGTTAAAAAGCGACGGGTTTCCCGTCGCTTTTTCAGTTTAACGCGAATTTTGGTGAATAACTCGATGTTAAATCCAAAAAGTTAAAATGAGTTTAACTTATAATCGTATTTTTGACGACTGATTTTAGTAAACAGCCAAAAAAAGAAGTATAGAATATATGTCTCAATATTTAGCATCACTCAACCCTGAACAACAACAAGCAGTCATTCATAAGGATGGTCCCATGATGATTATCGCGGGTGCCGGTTCCGGTAAAACCAGAGTGCTCACCTATAGGGTGGCTTATCTCATGGAACAAGGTGTTGATCCGTTTAATATCCTGGCACTGACATTTACCAACAAGGCCGCCAGAGAAATGAAGGAACGTATTGCAAGTGTCGTGGGAGAGAGTGAAGCCAGAAATCTGTGGATGGGTACTTTTCACTCTATTTTTGCCAGAATTTTAAGGATAGAAGCTGATAAATTGGGTTTCCCCAACAATTTTACCATTTATGATAAGCAGGATTCAGAGCGTTTGCTGGGGGCAGTAATCAATGATTTAAAACTGGATAAACAACTCTATAAAACCCGTCAGGTAGCATCCCGGATTTCGAAGTTTAAAAATAATCTCATAACGGTTCGGGCCTATTACAATAACCCCGAACTTATAGAAGCCGATGTTATTGCCAAACGTCCCAAGATGGGAGAAGTCTATGCCAACTATGTCGAACGCTGTTTCAGAGCCGGTGCAATGGATTTTGATGATTTATTGCTGAGAACTAATGAGCTGTTGACCCGTTTTCCGGAAGTCTTAGCCAAATATCAGGACAGGTTCAGGTATATCATGGTCGATGAGTATCAGGATACCAATCACTCACAATATCTTATAGTCCGCGCCTTGGCAGACCGTTTTCAGAATGTGTGCGTGGTAGGGGATGATGCCCAGAGTATTTATGGTTTTAGAGGCGCTAATATTCAAAACATATTGAGTTTTCAAAAGGATTATCCGGAGGCGAGTATTTTTAAATTGGAACAAAATTACCGTTCGACTAAAAATATTGTATTGGCGGCTAACTCAGTAATCAAAAAAAACCAATTAAAATTAGATAAAAACCTCTGGACATCCAATGATAACGGTGACAAAATTCAGGTAGTCAAATTATTGTCCGATGCAGAAGAAGGCCGTTATATTGCCGATTCTATTTTTGAGAACAAACACCGGAAACAATATAAAAATACTGACTTTGCGGTGTTGTACCGTACCAATTCACAGTCGAGAGCCATAGAAGAAGCTTTACGTAAAAAAAATATTAAATACAGGATTTACGGTGGTATTTCATTTTACCAGCGTAAAGAAATTAAAGATGTACTGGCTTACCTGCGTTTGCTGGTCAATAGTCAGGATGAAGAAGCGTTGGTAAGGGTAATCAATTATCCTTCAAGAGGTATAGGTGATACGACTATGAACAGGTTGACGGTCAAGGCCAATGAAATGGGCATTTCTATTTATGAGTTGATAAAGCAGATACATCAGATAGAAATCGCCATAAACGGACCTGCCAAAACCCGGTTGACAGACTTTGTTATGATGATAGAGCGGCTTAAAGTGTTTATGCAATCTCATAATGCTTTTGATACAGCTCAGGAAGTCATCAAAGTCACGCGATTACTCAAGACTATAGAAGAACAGGCGACGCCCGAAGATATCAGCCGTATAGAAAATATACAGGAGTTGATCAATGGGATTCAGGATTTTATTGCTGAACAAAGTGAGCAGGAACAACCTGACGACTCGCTGGCAGCTTTTTTACAGACGGTAAGTCTGGTTACAGATTTGGATCAGGACAAGGAGGGTGATGAAGAGGCTGTAACCCTGATGACCGTTCATATGGCCAAAGGATTGGAGTTTCCGGTGGTCTATGTGGCGGGGTTAGAAGAAGGTTTATTTCCATCAGCGATGAATATGAATACGCGTGAAGATCTGGAGGAAGAACGACGTTTGTTTTATGTGGCGTTAACCAGGGCAGAGCAAATGGCCTATTTGTTGCATACCGAGATGCGTTTCAGGTGGGGTAAGTTGGTGGATGGGGAACCCAGCCGCTTTTTAGTAGAGTTAGACGAGGAATATTTAGACATCAAGACTCCGTTAAAGCCCGAACCCAAAAGAAATCTGTTTGTAGATGAGAATATCTTTGATTCTCCTAAGACATTTAAACGTCAAACCGTCAAGCAGAAAACACCACAACCTGTGTTTAAACCGCCTAAAAACCTTAAAAAAGTCACCAAATCCATGGCTAAGACAGTGACCAATAACTTTAAAATAGGAGATAAGGTGTCTCATGCCAGATTTGGCAG